>NZ_JBEPEL010000022.1:0-84822 GCF_040300825.1 Streptomyces sp. NPDC000229 | reverse complement strand
CGGCTGCTCTGCCGTCACTTCATGGTCCTCTTTCTGCCATTTCCGGCTGCTCAGGCTACCTGTGAGCGACGCGACAGTGACCACCGAGATCTACACTGGCGCATGCGCCTCTACCCCCTCACCGCTATGCGAAGTTCCCTTTGTTCGACCAGAAAGGCCAGATCTTAATATTCTTTGTAGAAGCCGCGGTGATCCCACTCAACACATGCGGGACGCTTCCCGCCGGAAGCCACGAACTCCTTGACGGCTCGTCGCACCGTCTCAATGGGTACTTCCGAGAAAAGCGGGAAGTCATGGACCGAGTCAACACACGTGTAGTACACGGGGCCTCGGCCGAGTTCAGGTTTCCCGACGGACACTACGTGACCTACCGGGTCGCATTTCTCGTCCATCGAGGACAGAACTCCCGCATTTCGGTCCTTTCGTACGCCGGCGATAAGTTCGTGGTCGGGCCATCCGGCGGGCGTGTGCGGTCGGTCCAACGAGAAGAATTGGACCGCATTGATGTCGTCCGCCAGAAGAATAGTGAACATATCGTCGACATCTTCGGAGGTTGTGAGAATCATCGGATTCTCGAAGTGCTCAGGCAGGTAGATTGCTTTTACTCCGCGCGTGATCACGTCTAGTTCTTTCTCTTGGGGCGCCCGTTGCCGTAGGTGTGCGACTCATAGCCGCCCTTTCCATCCGGCCAGTGTACCTTGAGTGTCTTATTCCCCAGGACCGCATTGAGAACTTCGTTACAGCCTAGTGGCGGCATGCACGTCCCCGTCGGATAATTGATTACAATCTCGGCGCTATCGATTCCCTTATCCCACATCAGGGCGGCAAACTTCACCTCGACATGGTCGGCCCTGCCGCTCTTCGGCAGCCCCTTGCTCTTGAGTCTCTCGTTAACAATTTTTATCAGCTTCACGTCCTCCTCTGGCCAACCGCTAACCATTTCATGGGCGATTCCGTCACTGTCAATGTAACGCCCCCGTGTAGGGTCATTCTTTTTCCAGACGGGGAGGCCGTGGCCAACAGCCCCCGGGTCGAATTCGAAGCAGTTGTGTACGAGGACCGGTGTGGTGCCGGCCAGTACGTAGTAAGTGTGGACACCGAAGACCGACAGGTTGTACGTGGTCGCACTAAGGGAATATGGCCGGTTCTTCTCGACAGTGACGTGCTCGGCACCGGCTGGGGTGCGGAGTGTCATGCCCTTACGGAGATCTGCGGCCTTGACCCATGTCTTCTCGGACGGTGACCAGAAGAGGTGCTCGTAGGTCGGGTTCAGCCTCTCAGGGCCGCTGGGGGTGCTGACCGTAAGTTCACTGAACCACTTGTCATCCTTGGTGATGATCTGTCGGGCGACTGGTTGTGGACTGGTTACGCCGGTGGCGGGGTCTGTGGCGACGACCCGGTCACCTGGCCGGATTTCCTCGATATTCTTGGTGCTGCCTCCCGCCATGAGCACCTTGGTGCCGGGGAGGAAGCAGGCCGGGCAGTTCGGCTTGCGGAGGCGGACCTTCTCCGCAAGTTCTCCGAGCTTCTCAAGCTTGCGGAATTTGAGGAGTTTCCCAGCGGGGATCACTTCGGCGAGCGCGAGGGTGCACTTCTTGAACTGCGGGTCATCGAGGCAGTCAAGGATGCCATTGATGCCCGAAAGTTCCAGCGCCAGGTCCTTCAGGAAGCCCGGGACCTGGGGCGGCTCGATGATCGCCTTGTCACCGTTCCTCTTGACGCACTGGAGGAAGGCGTAGTCGCCCCTTTCGGTGAGTGGTTGATAGCACGTGTGGCTCCGGCGGTCGTCCGCTTCCTTCTGCTGCTGCTTGAGTTCCGCTTCAGCCTGGCGCTTGGCTGCTTCGAGCTCTGCCTTCAGCAGCTGCTCGGTCTTGGTCCAGGCGGCCTTCTCGTCGGCTGCCGCAGCCTCCGAGCTCTTACCGGCCCGCTCGGCGCTTTCGCGGGCCTCGGCCGCGGCTTTGCGGGCCTTGGCTGCGGAATCTCGGGCGTAGTTGGCGGAGAACTGGGCCCGGAAGGCGGAGGCTTCGGCGTTGTTGGCGTCGCGGTTGGCGTCGGCCGCTGCCTTGCGGGCGGTGGCGGCGGACTTGGCTGCCTGGGCTGCTGAGGTCTCGGCGGCATCGGCGGACTTGTCGGCATCGGCAGCGTATATGGCTGCCTGCGCTTCTGACTTCTTGGCCTGCGCTGCGGCGTTCTTGGCCTCGGTGTCTGCTTTGGCAGCGTTGGCGGCAGCAGCGGCGGCCCGCCATGAGTCGGTGCGGGCGTTGGCGGCGGTGCGGGCGGCTTGGGCGATGAGCTGGGAGGTTTGGGCGATGTGGGCGGTGGTCAGCTGGTCTTTGCTGTCGGCCTGGTACTGCCCGTACTCGATGAATTCGTGCAGTTCGTCCGCGGGGCCGGTCAGGGCGATGCGGGCGGCAGCCTGGACTTCCGGGCCGCCGCTGGAAAGGAGCTGGCCGGCGCGGACGCGTTCGTCGGTGCTGCGCGCGGTGTACTGGTCCGCCAGCAAGAAGGCCGCGAGCTTCTTGGGGTCGTTCTCCTGGAGCAGCGCCTTGGAGGCTTCCTTCACTCCGGGCCCGCCACTGCTGTGCACTTGGCCGACTTTGATCCGGTACTCCGTGACCGCGACCTGGTGCTGGCCCTGGCGCAGGAAGGTATCGACGTCCCTGGCGCTGCCCTTGAGTGCCTGGACGGCCGCGTCGCGCACGACTTGGTAGGGGCTGTCGGAGGCAAGCTGTTCTACCTGAAAGCGCGTGTCACGCGCCACGGCTTCGCCGCGCCCGGTGCGCAGGTAGACCAGAATGGCCGTGTCATCGCCGGCGAGGGCGGCCGCAGCGGCTTCCTGAGTCCAGGGACCGTGGTCGCCGTTCTTCATCGCCTTGACGGCCAAGGCGCGGCCCTTGGCTACAAGGTCCTTGGGGTCGGCGGCGGACTTGGCGGCCTCAGTCGCGAGCTGCTGGGCTTCGCCGTCCAGCGAGTAGGTTTGTTGGAGGGCCTCGGCGATCTTGGCGTTGAGCGCCTCGCGGTTCTTCCTGCGTGCCTCGGCCTCATCCAGGCCGGCGGCGGTACGGTCGGCGAGTTCCTCGGTCTCGGCGTCACGGGCGAGTGCGAAGACCTGCTGAGCGGTAACGACGGCCTTTTCGGCGGTGTCAGCGGCGTTCTTCGCCCCGGTGGCGTGCTTCGCGGACTGCGCTGCAGCCTTGCTGGCGTCGCCGGCATGGGCAGCGGCCTCATCTGCAGCATCCGCGGCGTTGCGGGCGTGTTGCGCTGCGGAGCGGGCATTGTCTCGTGCGGCGTAGGCTGCGGCGGCTGATTTGCGCGCCAGGTTGCTGGAGGCAGTGGCGGCACGGTCGGCCTCGTTGGCGTGCCGGCGAGCGCGGGCCGCCGCTTCCTTTGCTTCGTCGGCGTTGGCACCGGCCTGGCTGGCCCATGTACCCGCGTCGGCCGCGGCATCGGCGGCGGCGTTGGCGTTGCCGGCCGCGCTGCGGGCGGCAACGGCGGCGCTGTCGGCTGCCTCGGAGGCCTTCCCGGCCTGTTCAGCGGCGGCGGCTGACTGGGTGGCGAGATCGGCGGCCTTGCGGGCCTCGGCCGCCAGCTTGCGTGCGGCATCCGCCTTGCTTGCATCCGTGGCGGCGTCAGCGGCGGCGCCAAGAGCGCGCGAGGCGGCGTTGGCGGCCTTCGTCGCCGCGGACGCTGCTGCGGCCGCGGCGCCGGCGGCTATGCGGGCGGCGGAATTGGCGGCACGGGCCGCGCCGATGGCGTTACGGGCTTCCGCCGCCGCGCCGCGGGCAGCCTCGGCGGCACGGGCGGCTGCGTTGGCGGCGCGGACGGAGTCCCTGCCCGCTGCCTTGGTCTCCGCCGCCGCGACCTCCGCAGCCTTCTTGGCCAGCTCGGAGGCCACCTTGGCCTGCTGGGCGGACTCGACGGCCCTGTCGGTCTCTTCCTTGGCCAGTCGGCCGGCCTGTTCCGCCTGCTTGGCCAACTGCGTGATGGTGGCCTGCTCCCCGTCGCGGGCGCGGGCGGTGAACTGCCCCGTGGCGAGGAATTCGGCCACATCCTGCGGAGTGCCCTTCAGGGCGAGCTTGGCGGCGGCCTTGGTGGCCGGCCCGCCCGTGCTCATGATCTGCCCGACCTCGACCCGCTGGTCGGTAACGCGTTCTTGGTACTGGCCCTCGTCCAGAAACTTCTGCACGTCTGCGGGGGAGCCCTGAAGGGCGGCCTTGGCCGCGTCCTTCACACCGTTGCCGCCGGTGCTCATGATCTGTCCGACACGGACCCGGTTGTCCTGCTCCTGCGGCTGCTGCCAGCCGTTGATCAGAAATTCCTCGAGGTCGTCCTGGGTGCCGGACAGAGCCGTTTTGGCTGCTTCACGTACGCCTGTGCCGCCGACGCTGGCCATCCGGCCGGCGGCGACCCGCTCATCGTGGTACTGGGCCAAGCCCTCTTCGGTCTTGAGGAAGGTGAGGATGTCCTTGTCGGTCCCGCTCAAGGCGGCCTCTGCGGCCTCCTTGACTCCCGGGCCGCCTTCCCGCCACGCCTTGACTACGTAGCTGCGGTCCCACTGGTCCACCTGTTCGACGGCGACATCGTCGGCCGCGGCAGGATTGACACTTGCTCCGACGACCAGGACAGACGTTGCCAGAGCGATGGCCCCGAGTCGGCGGCTCCAGGTAGCCATTCCGGGTATGCGACTATTTGCACCTTTCGGCGCGCAAGATGATCTGCGGTCAGATCGTTGTTTCATGATTCCCCCTGCGTGACCCAGCAAGGGGTTCGCACTGCTCCTGGGTGCAGGCGTCAGCGAGCATGCAGGCCGAAGGAGCGAGAGACGCCTCTTGACGGAACGTCACGCACTGGTTGTAGCGGTCGGGCGCGCCTTCGGTCATAAGGCGGCGCGCCGACCCTACATGATCTTCTTACAAGGCCTTTACTGATAGCTTGCTCTGACTTCGCATCATGCAGGCGAAGTATGACCATAGTGCAGAACGTGAAGGTTTAAACCTTGATATCTCGATCGATGAAGGCCGGGCTGGCCGGGGGACTTGGCCTGCTTGCTCTGGGGGCGACGGTCACTGGCTTGGCTGCGGCAAATGCCTCGGCGGCACCTGGGGACGCTCAGGCGGCCGCAGCAGACGACATTCCCTATGCGGTGGAGGACTTCACCCACCCCGGCGCGGAGAAGGTCCTGCTGGACCGCAAGATCGTGCTGAAGCGGGGTGACGGCGGGATCATGCTCAAGCCGGGCGATGGCGTCGGCGGCCTTTCCGGCTGCAGCGAAGCCCGGGATATCTGGGTGGAATCCCGCGCCGACCAGGCGCGGGGCTACTGCTTCGTCGCCACTGGAGCCTCCGGCTACCTGGCAATGGAGATCCCGGACTCCTTCATGCTGTGGACCCAGGACCGCGCGGTACGGGCCACGGTCACAGCCGACGGCAAGAAGACGACCTACGAGGCCGGCAAGGACCAGGTCACCGCGATCGGCGAGGCTGACGAGACGGGCGGCCAGAAGCGCTCGGTCCTCGTCGAGCTGCGCATCACCGGCTGACGTCCACCTCGTAGTCGCCTCCCGTCTCACAGCAAGGAAGATCCGTACCGTGTCCCGCACACGCACTCGTCCCGCCGTGCTCGCCGTACTCCTGGCCGCTGCCGCCAGTTCCACCGTGCTGACCGGCACCCCAGCCACGGCCGCCACCGGTCCTGACTCCCCCGCCAACACCCAGGCATCCGTCGCCCGCCTCCACATCGGCGAGGGCGACACCACCCGTTCCTGCTCCGGTGCCCTGGTCGACGGCCAGTGGGTACTGACCGCCGCCGTCTGCTTCGCTGCCGATTCCGCCAACCCGACGCAGATCGCTCCGGGCAAGCCCGCCCTCAAGACCACCGCCACCATCGGGCGAAGTTCCCTCACCGGAACTGGCGGACACACTGCTGATGTCGTCGAGCTCGTCCCATCCCCCAGCCGCAACCTGGTCATGGCTCGCCTGGCGACACCCGCCGCCGGTATGGCGCCCCTCGGACTGGCCGCATCCCCCGCAGGCGAGGGCGACACCCTGCAGGCAGTCGGGTTCGGCCGCACCAAGACCGAATGGGTTCCCGGCAGGGCCCACACCGCGTCGATGAAGGTCGGCTCCCTTTCCGACACCGAGCTCACCCTGGCCGGTGCCACTGAAAACGACACCCTGTGCAAGGGCGACACCGGTGCCCCACTGCTGCGGGAGGCCGAGGGGCGCCTCGAGTTGGTGGGTGTGGCCACCCGGTCGCGCCAGGGCGGCTGTCTGGGCGAGACCGAGACCCGCACCGACGCCATCGCCACGCGCACGGACGACGCGGCCAACTGGGTCGCCACCACCGTGGGGCGGTCATGGTCGCAGCTGATGACCGCCGCCGACTTCAACAGTGACGGTAGGGCCGACCTGCTGACGATCGACGCGGCCGACGACTACCTGTACGCCCAGCCCGGGGACGGCAAGGGCAAGTTCGGCAAGCGCGTCAAGGTCAGCGAGGGCAAGTGGGCCGGCATGCGTCTGCTGGCCGCTACAGACTTCACCGGTGACGGCAAGGCCGACATCCTCGCCGCCAACCACAACGGCAGCATCTACCTCTACCCGGGCAACGGAAAGAACGGCGTCACCGGCTCCTCCGTCGCCGGAAGCGGCTGGGGCGGGATACGCCTGTTCGCAGCCGCCGACTTCAACGGCGACAACAAGGGCGACCTGATCGCCATCCACACCAACGGCAACCTCTTCTTCTACGCGGGCAACGGCAAGAACTTCGCCTCAGGGGCCGTGTCCAGCTCCGGCTGGTCAAACATGCGTCTGCTCGTCGCCGGAGACTTCAACGGTGACGCCAAGGGCGACATCTACGCCGTCCACAACAGCGGCACCCTCTACATGTACGCCGGCAAGGGAGACGGCACCTTCCACGGGGCAAAGAAGACCGGCGAGGGCTGGCAGAACATGCGCCTGGTCTCTGGCGCCGACTTCAACGGCGACAAGAAGGGCGACCTGATCGCCATCCACACCAGCGGAGCCATCTACGCCTACCCTGGCAACGGCACCGGCGGCTTCAGCACCCCGGTAGTCACCCCGGGCCCGGTCCACTACGTAGATCTGATCCGCAACGGCACCTTCACCACCAGCGTCGACGGCTGGTGGGTCACCGAACGCGCCTCCATCACCCATGCCGAAGGCACATTGCTCGCCACCGTCGAAGCCGACGCTGCCTCCTCGTGGGAAGCCATCGCCGGGCAGAGCGACTTCCTCCTACGCAAGGGCGCCACGTACACCCTCACCTTTGATGCCAAGGCATCGGCCGCCGCGCAGATGCGGGCCATCGTCCAGCTCGGCGGGGAACCGTACACCTCCACCCTGGACCAGGTTGTGGACCTCGGCACCGGCTTGAAGCGTTACAGCTACACCTTCACCTCGACTGTCGACACCACGGCGGGCTCGCTGAACTTCGAGATTGGCGGCAACCCCATCAAAACCGCAATCACCCTCGACAACGTCTCCCTCACCACGACGAGCTGAGACCCATAACCTGACCAGTATGGTGCCCGCGGTCGTACGGTGGCCACGCGGCATTATCGACCCGCTCCACTGTTTGCCGGTTAGAAGAGGTGCTGGCACCGTCTCTGCCCGGGAGAAGCAGATCGACTGGGACCAGATGCATCCAGTGCTCCCCTCGAGAACGGCGCCGAGTACGCCTCTACAACCAGTGCAGATGTCGGGGTGGCCGTGCCTGTACGGCCACCCCGACAGTTCGATCGCCTACCACTGCCCGTGTTGAATCCAGAAGGTGATCAGGCTGATCGCGCCGGTGCCGATGCCATAGCAGGCGCCGCGGCAGGTCTCGTCGGCGACTTCTCTTTCTCTCCCAAGGACTGTGACGACCACCTCGCCCGCCGACTCACCCGCGACGGCGAACCGCTCATCAACGAGGAGATCCGACGGGGCATCACCGACCGCTCCCACGGCCTGCCGCTCTACCTCGATCTGTCGGTCATGCGCTTCCTGGAGATCCGCCGCACCGGCCGAACGCCGCAGCCGGCCGACTTTGACCACGACTTCCCCGCGCTGATCGCCCGCACCCTGTCCGACCTCACCCTCGACGAGCGGCACGTCCTGCGCTCCGTGGCCCTGCTGGACGCCTTCGACCTGCACCTGGCCACCGCGGCCGCCGGACTGCCGCACGAAGCACCGGCCCTGCGGCTGATCGAACGGCCCTTCGTCCGCGAAAACGTCTTCGGCCTGTGGCCGTACCACCTGCACGGGCTGATCCGCTCCACCGTCCGCAGCGCCGACGATCAGGCCGACGACCGCTGGTCCGCCCGCGACTGGGAACAGGCATTCCTGTCATTGCCCAGACTCTACCGAGGCGTCCAAAGCAGTCGGCTTCCAGCGGTCAGGTCAGGAGGCTCAGTTCCTGGGTTCCGTTCTGGCGAAGAGTTCAGCGCACTCGCTGGCGAAGGAACAGAGCTGGTCCACGACCTGCCGGTACTCCTGCGGATCCCCCACCGTATTCGGCGTGGCAGCAGTCCACTGCTGCCATAGTCCACCGGCCGCAAGGTATGGGGCTGCTCGCTCGATCCCAAGGACGGCATCGAGGTGAAGCAGTGTGCTG
Organism: Streptomyces sp. NPDC000229; assembly: GCF_040300825.1. NCBI lineage: Bacteria > Bacillati > Actinomycetota > Actinomycetes > Kitasatosporales > Streptomycetaceae > Streptomyces > Streptomyces sp. NPDC000229. Next base: position 76,206 of record NZ_JBEPEL010000022.1, on the reverse strand, counting down.
ACCTGTCTGACAAACGATCTACGGTCGCTGGCTGCTTCTGCTTGACTGATCGCCAGTAATTTGGCTGCTCGTGCAGCCACTCGAGAGGGAAGCATCGTGGGCGTCGAGATAGAACTGCATGCCGACCGGCCCGTCCTGGACTGGGATCGGTCCAGGGGGACTCTTATCCGTGGGTCGTACGAGCATGGCGACGAGCTGGCCGAAGTGTTGCTTGCCATGGGCGAAACCCATGAAGGCAACCTTGCTCGTGTGGATCCTTACGGGGATACGTTGTTCATCGAGCAACAGGCGCAAGCTGCGCTGCTGGAGGTGCCTGACCTGTTGAAGCAGTGTTCGGGGCCATCGCAGACGGCGGCCGTCCTTGACCTCGAGAGGCTGCTGCAGTCCTGCTCACAGACCCCAGGCAGCTACCTATGGTTTGTCGGCGATTGATCACCCCGTGCTTCGCGTAGCCAGAGGATGAGTGACGCGAGGTGGAGTCCGGCCCGGTAACGGCTGGCCAGCTTGTCGAAGCGGGTCGCGATGGCGCGGACTGCTTGAGCCGGTTGAAGCAGCGTTCGACGACGTTGCGGGCCTTGTAAAGCTCGCGGTCGAAGGCCGGTGGCCTGCCGCCGGCGCGTCCGCGCCGTGCCCGGTTGGCCTTGTGGTCGGCCTTCTCCGGGATCACCGCCCGGATGCCCCGCCGACGGAGCGCCTGGCGGATCGCGCGGGACGAATACGCTTTATCCGCGATGACCGTGTCGGGCCTGCGGCGCGGCCGCCCGGTGCCGATCCGGGGCACGCGCACCGTGTTCAGGACCGCGTCGAAGACGGTGGAGTCATGGGCATTGCCCGGCGTGACGACGACGGCCAGGGGCAGTCCCCGGCCGTCGCAGGCGAGATGGACCTTGGTGGTCAGCCCGCCGCGGGAGCGGCCGAGCGCCTGGCCAGCGGCGACGGAAGGGGTGTTCAAGGCGGTGTCCTCCGGGGCAGGCAAGGTCCCGCCGCTCGCTGCGGCGGGACCGGGGCTGGTCAGGCCGCCAGGGCCAGGCGGTTGAGGTAGGCGGCGGCCGCGGCCTCGCCGAGCTGGTCACAGATCGCGTCACCGGGGAGCCAGGTCAGCGGGCCTTCCACCGCCTCGATCCGGGTTGCCTCGGCGACGACGTCGGCGAGGCTGTACTGCTCCTTGAAGCGGTGGCCGATCCGGGCTTCCAGGTCGGTGTACTTCTCCGGCAGCGGCAGCCCGAGCGCCCAGCACAGCCGTACGGCGCGCACCAGCACGCTGAAGCCGGCGAGCACGCAGAACACGCAACTCAGGCGTGGCATCAGGGCGTCGTAGGCCGGGTGGTACTCCAGTCCCTCCGCGGCGATCTCCTCCCAGACCTCGGTGTCGGAAAGGGCGAAGATCGGGTGCCAGGTCAGTACGAGCCGCTTGCCGTTGCTGGTGCGGGTGTCGATGGACAGCGGCAGCTTCCTGCTGCGCGCAGGGGACTCGGCGGCGCGGATGCCGAGACAGTTGATGACGATCGCCTGCCGGTCCAGGCCGAGGGCGGCGACGATCGCGGTGAGCAGCACGTTGGCCTTGTCGCGCTTCAGCGACGAGGTACACAGCCGGCGGGAGGCATCGGGAAACATGCCGCGCTTCTCCACCAGGCCGAGCAGGCCGCCCTCGGAGTCGATGGCGACGAAGCGCAGGCCGTACCGCTCGGCCTGGCGCTGAGCGAGCTCGCGCACGCCGGGCCACTCGGAGGTGTCGCCCAGGTCGCAGTGGACGACGACGACCTTGTTCTTGCAGCCGGCCTGGGCCGCCCAGGTCGCCAGGCGGTGGAGCATCACGAGCGAGTCCTTGCCGGCACTGGATTGCACGATCAGGGCGTCGGCCGCCTGGATCATCTCCAGCGGCATGGCGGCCAGTTCGTCCAGGATGCTGGCCGCGACGGCCGGCCGGCGCCGACCGCCGGTGGCGCGGCCGCGGGCGTGCGGGGCGTACAAGGCGGCAAGCTCGCGGTTGGCCGTACGGGCGGCGGTGAAGGCGCGCCGCAGTTTGGCCTTGGCGGTCTGCTCCCGGTGAGTACAGGCGGCGTACGCGGCGCGAGCCGTCTCCAGCGCGTCGGCGGCAGCCTCGGTCCGTTCCGAGTCCTGGGCGGCGGCCAGCTGCTGCTCGTAACGGCCGATGCCGGTGAGCGCCTCCCCTGCGGCCCGGGTGGCCCGGCTGCAGGCGCGGCCGGCCGCGGTGCAGGCGGCGTCCGCCTGGTCGGCGCGCCGGATGGCGTCCAGCAGCTGCAGGCTGGTGGTGATGTCCATGGGACTCCTCGAGGTCCGGGGTGGTGTCTTCGGTGCCGGGCAGCTGCCACCGCCGCCCAGCCGGGTGTGAGCCCAAGGGGCTGGGCGCGATCGCCGCAGTCCCTGGGGTGCGAGAGAGAGGCCGCACGCGGAGCGGGCCTGCGCGTGCGGCCCCGGGTGTCAGGAGTGGAGCGGGCCGAGGTCGGCAACGAGGGCGGTGGCGTTGTCGGCGCGACTGGTGGCCTTGTCTACGGCGGCGGCGGTGAGCGTGCGTGCGGCGGTCTGCGGAGTGCCGTTGAGGAAGAAGTCGGCGACGTCCAGGCAGGCGTCTTCGATGGGTTCGTATGCCCCGTCGGAGGCGAGGAGCAGTCGGCCGCGGGCCGGGACGGTGGTAGTGCCGATCTCGGGGTCGGCTTCGGTGTCGCCGATGTAGGACAGGACCTGGTTGCGGGAATAGGGACCGGGCTCGCGGCCGAGGTCGAGCAGGACCTGGCGCATGTTGTGGTCCGTAGTGAGACGGCGCGCGCCGCCGGTGGCGGTGTCCTGCAGGTAAGCGCGGGAGTCTCCACACCATGCGACGTTCAGCTCGTCGGCGGTGTGTACGGCGACCACGGCGACAGCGGCGGGCATGTGCCTGATCTGCCAGGCTGCTGCGCAGCTCCGCTCGGCGGCCACGACGGCGTGGACGCTGCGCAGCCCGGTCTCCGCGTCGGTCATGGCGGCCTTGCGGGCCAGGCGGCGGGCGGTGGTGCGCGCCCAGTCGCGCACCTCGTCGCTGCTGCCGATGCCGTCCAGCAGGACGTACGCGCGGGCGCCCTGGTGGGTGTAGGTGGCGGTGGCGTCGCACTGGTGCGTGCGGCCGCCGATGAGTTGGGCAGAAGCGTGGGTGCGCATCGTTCTCCCTGTGTGTCTTCGGTTCCGGGCCGGCTGCCACCACCGGCTAACAAGACAACAATATCCACTATGAATCACAAAGGCAAGCGAGTGCCTTGCATCGCGCCTGTCGCGTCTTCGGCGATGAGAACCGGACCCAACTGCTGGGCTTTACGCCCCGGCGCGGCGCTGCTCGCCGGGCGGGAAGCGTCAGCCGGCGGGAGTGAGGAGGTGACGCGCCGGGGCGGCGAGGCGCTTCCGCGTGCGGCATGAGCGCGGCGCCCCAGTCGCTGGCGGTGATGAACTGACGGCCGAGGGGAGAGACTCGGCGAGTTCCTCGTGGGCGTCGATCCACGCGGTATCCATGACGGCTTGCACCTCGGCGACAGCACTCTCGCCCTACGCGCCCGATGTACGAGCCGTCCCGGTAGCCGCCGTGGCGCCAGCCGCGCACAGCTCTGCGGTGCGGCGGTGTGCTTCGGCTGCGGGATCAGAGGGGTACGTACCGACGGCCGCCCGGCCCGGCGAAGGCCGGGCCGGGCGGGACGGAGTGGGTCAGGAGGGGAGGTCACCGAGCAGGATGGGTCGCGCGTAGTGGATCAGCGTGACCTCCAGCAGCTTCAGCTTGTCCAGGTCGACGCGCGGATAGTTCGGCAGCGGATTCGTCTGCACGTTCGTGAGCCAGGCGTAGTAGCGGCGGACGTGATCGGGCGTGGGAAGCACCATGGGGCCGCGGGTGAAGCGGTAGTGGCGACGGGCCTGGTGGGCGCTGGCGGGGAGCTCGGGGAGTTCGGCAGGCTGGCCTGCGGCGGGGAGGTCATCCAGGGTGATGAGGCGCTCGGCGATGTCGGTGGCGAGCTCGGCGATGTCCACGCGCTGCACGAAGTCCTTGCGCCCCCAGAAGGAGTGCCAGTCCCGGACGGTCTCGGCGACCTCCAGCGGGGGGCTGGCGTGGACCTTGCGCCCACGGGCTGCGTAGGCGGCGACCGTCCAGGACACGGTCCGGGCGGTGAATTCCAAGCGGTCGGCGTTCCGCTGAAGAGTGCGGGCCATGAGTCCTCTTCCTCGGTGCGTGTGTTCGGTGGGGCGGCTGCCACTGCCGCCGTGGTGGGTCCGCAGAGCCGGGGGCAGTGTCACCCGCCCCCGGAGCGAGGGGCCGCTATCCGGCGAGCTGCAGCGGGGTTCCGCGACCGATGGTGCGGACCATTCCGCGGTTCTTCGCCTCGTTGTCCAACACGTCGCAGATCTCGTCCGGCAGGCCGCGGGCGATGGTGACCCGCGACCCGAAGCCGTGACTGTAGTGCGGGAAGCCGTTGGCGCCGAACTTGGCGTCGATGATCCAGTCGGTCTCACCGGTGAGGCGCGACACGAAGTAGGTCGGGCCCTTCTGGTCATCGCGCTCCATGACCTCGATCTCGGCCTCGATGCCGATGCGGTCGCCGCCAAGGAGTGCCGGGGCGGGCTCGTGGCGCCGCTCCACCTTCCGCACCATCACGACGAGCTCGAGCGCTCCCCCGGCTGTTTCGACGGTGACCTGCTGACGCTCGACCCTGTCCGCCATGTGATCCTCCTTGGTTGCTGTGTGCCTTCGGTGTTGGCCGACTGCCACCGCCGACCAACAAGACAACTATATCCCATATTCGACACATCCGCTAGGGGGCATCACGCGCTCAGCACGACGTTCCCGATGGACCGGGCGCGGCGCACCGGGGCTGGGGCGCCGGATGACCTCTTGCGGCGCACCGGCTGCGGCAGTTCGCGCAGTGGCCGGAAGCGGGTGAGCCTGCGGCCGGTGCGCTCCGTCTACTTCTGGCGGGATCGCGCGCCACCAGGCCGAGCGGGGAGGCGGGACATGGGCGGCCGCCCGGTGGAGGGCGGCCAGCTCCTACGCGCGGGAGGAGTCGAGGCTGTTGGCCGCTGGAGGCGGGCACGGCGAGGGCGGCAGGCTTGCGATCAGGTCGCGGACAGCCTTCACGCCCGTGGCAGTGGCGATAGCGCCATCGTGGTGAGTGAGCTGGGCACGCAGGATCTTGCCGGAGCGGGCGCCGACCATGACCCACCCGAACGCGCCGCGCGGTTCAAGTGCAGAGAGGACCAGGGTGTGCCGGACACTTCCGGTGCGCCAGGTGGGGCGCAGGCCGTTGGACGCAGCCAGGTCGACGATGGCGAGCGTGGGGGGCGTGAGCCCGTCGGGGCCCACGGGAGTGCCCACGTAAAGGCCGTCGGCGGTCATGGCGAGCACCTGGGTGGGCGCGAGCATCTTGAGGAGCTCGTACGGGTCGTAGTACGGCAGGTGGCCGTGGTGGGGGCAGCGGCTGCACAGCACGATGTCGGCGCGGTCGCTGTCGCCGGGAAAGAAACGCGCTTCGGCGTCCTTGCACGTGGGGCAGGCGGCTGGCTGCCACGTGTACTTCGCCAGGTTCACAGTTCCTCGTTCCGATGAGGCCGGGACCGGGGCGGCTATCGGTGCGCGTCCCGGCAGGGTTTGGTGTGCTGGGTGAGGGCGGCTGCCACTGCCGCCCGAGGGGCGCGGGCCACGGTGGAAGGGGGCCCGCCCGGTGGGGCGGGCCCGCGCGGCCTACGCGGCCAGCACCAGCGGCTTCAGGTCCGGGTAATCGCGGTCCATCTCCAGGGAGATGAACTCCGCCTCGGTCTCCGCAGCGTGGGTGAAGCGGGCCTCACCGGTCGGGGCGTCCAGCGCGAAGCGCATCCGGTGGATCGTGTAGGAGACGATCTGCTCAGGGTGGAAGGTACGCATCTCTCCACGCATCCGGCACATGGCACGGACGATGATCCGGCCCTCCTTGGTAGTGCGGATGTCGTGGATCTCGATGGTGCGCACCGACTCTTCGCCGTCGCTGTCGACGTAGGTGATGGTGACAGCCCGTTTGCCGTCCATCGCGCGGATCAGGTCGGCCAGGGTGCGGGTGGAGGTCTGACGGGCGGTGCGCTTCATCGTGTTGAACATCGGGCTCTCCCAGCGACGTGGTGTGTCTTCGGTGTTGGCCGACTGCCACCGCCGACCAACAAGACAACTATATCCCATGCACATCACAGAGGGAAGTAAAAACACCCTCGCCTGCGACTTTTCTCGGACGTCCCGCCAGCTTCGGCGACCACGGCTCGGGGCTGCAGCCCCCGCCGAAGCACCGAGCCCTGTTGACCTCGTTATGCATGATGGATATAGTTATCTCAGCCGCCAGGCAGTGGCAGCCGGGCGGCGACCGAACTCGCACCTCAACAAGTCAACAGCGGACAGGAGCCCCCGAGATGGCCCGTACTTTTCACGACCGCCCCGCACGCCTCCAGTACGAGGAGCGGCCCTGGCTGGCCCCCTTCCTGAAGGACGGCAGCCGGACGTGGCTTCAGCGGGCGGCGCACAAGCGGGACCGCGCTGCGCTCAAGCGGGCGCTGCGCACCGGCAGCGAGCCGCCGCTCCCCCAGCGCCGCCGCATCGACCGCGACGCGCACTGATTCGCCCGACGAACGGCCCCGCCACCGGCGGGGCCGTTTCGCGTCCTGCGAACGGCGCAGCCCATGGACGGACAAGCAAGAGCCTCGCCGACGGGGGGCGGCGAGGCTGCAACCAGTGTGGCAGGAGGCCGCCGCCGATGTGCCCGTTTTGCCGGGCCGAGCGCGACAGCGGCGAGGCGCGCCCATCGACGGCCAGACGGCACCAGGCCGCGCCTCACATGCGGTCGCCGGAGGCGAGGCCGGTCGACTGCGAGGCTGGAGGAGGCAGTGGGGACGGCAGGCCGAGGAGAGGCGGGCGAAGGGAGGGAGGGACGACAGAGCGAGCAGGCCGCGCCGGGCCGTCAGAACAACATGCCTCTTCCTCCGACTATCGCGGAGAAAGAGGTGTCGGCGTACGAATAGGGCTTGCCCACGGGGCCTGACCAGGCAAAACTCCCAAGATCCCGAAAGGGGGGTTCACACCTCCGGTAGTACCTCCGGTGCAACTTTGGGTCCACCTCTGCAGACAACCGTGGGTGCAACTGTGGGTGCAACCCTCTTCAAGGGCGCCGCCCGGCAGGCTTGCCCAAGCCTCACGGACCGCCCGAGCCGTCGAACTGGCGCAGGAAGTCGGCCAGCTGCCGGCGCTGGCGCTGCTCTTCGGCGAGCTGTCGGCCGAGCTTGGAGCGGTCGACGTGGGACTCCACCGCTTCAAGGACCAGGCGCTGAAGCTCGGCGGGGTCCAGGGCTTCGACCTCCCACTGGACGGGCTGGTCGAGGTCGAAGCCGTACCGTCGCGCGAAGGCCGGCCAGCGCGGGTCGTCCCGTTTGCCCTCGGCCGCAGGAAGTTCGTAGGCCTGCGTCTGTTCGTAAGTGAGGACGATGCGCTCGACCTTCGACCAGCAGTTGGTGCGGGCGACCCAGTCGCGTTCGATGTCAGCGCCGGAGCAGTCGAAGTCTCCGACGTAGAGCAGTACGGCAGGGCGCGAGTCGCGGGCGGTGCGGGCCCGCACGACGTCCACGTACGACTGGGAGCCGAAGCCGCGTACGACCAGGACGGGGATGCCGAGGTCGACCAGCCACTCGGTGAACATGCGGCGCAGCGTGTCCTTCTCGGCTGCGACGTACAGGGCGGCCTCCTGGCCGGCGGTGCGGTCCAGGGCGAACCAGCCGGGAACGTCGGCGAGGAACGCGCGGGTGTCGGCCCAGGCGGCAGGGACGTGGACTTCGCGCAGGGTGTCGACCAGGTCGGGGAAGCGGCCATCGCGGCGGGCCTGGGCCAACTGGGAGGACAGGCGGCGGTAGGTGGGCGGCGTGTTGGGGATGAGCCCTTCGGCGACGAGACGGTAGTGGACCTGGCGCAGTGTGCAGCCCAGCTCCCCGTACGCGGTCACGATGTCCCGGGCGCGGTCGACGATGGCAGGCCAGTGGAGGCGTCCCATACCGGTACATGTACCCAGGAGCGTTCCCGCTGGTCAGCGGGGTGGGCAAGCCTGGGGCGGGGGTGGGCAAGCCGCGGCTGTAGCTCCCCGGCTGCTCTTCGTTCGATTTTTGTTCGAGTACGGTGGGAGTGGGAGGTGTCGCCATGGACGAGCAGCACGACCAGGCCGTGGGTGCCGGTTCGCCGATCCTCCATGTGCGCTGGCCGCGGGACGTCGATCCCGAGCTGTACCGGCTGCTGCTCGGCCTGGTGGCGGACGTGACGCCGGTGGTGCAGGCCCTGCCGCCGTCCGCTGCCGTGGCGGACGTCTCCGGCAGCCTTCGGTTCTTCGACCTTCTCTGGGGGTTCAGGACCTGTGGTGTGACGTCGCGCAGCGCCCTTCGTTAGGGGTGCTGCAGCGGTTCTCAGAGGGTGTGGCTCTGCGGCGGATCGTTGCGATTGCCTTGTGGAGTAGGGGTAAAAGTGCGTGCTTTCCCGGTGGAGCTGCCCTCGGGCATGCGGTACTGGACCGTCGTGGACGAGGGATGGGAGGTAGTTGAGGACGCCGACTTGTTCTTGCGGGAGCTTCGGTTGGCTCGGGGCCGGGCGGAGACGACCACGAAGGCGTACGCCGAGGGTGTCGCCTTGTTCTTTCGCTGGTGCGGCGCGACCAGGCGTGACTGGCGGACCGCCGCTCGGGAGATGGGCCTGTTCATCCTCTGGCTGCGCTGGGCCCCCGGCGAGGGCGGGAAGCAACGGCAAGTGGTAGTGCCTGGGCCTGGTTCCCGGCCGGTCCGGGGCGAGAGCCGGATCAACAAGGTGCTCACCGCGGTGCGGATGTTCTTGTCCCACCGCATCGCGAACAAGGCGGTCCCGGGCTGGGTACTGGAGCAGCTCTACGAGGTGGGCGACACCCGTGACCTGCCTGCCGAAGCCCGAGGAGAAGGCGGCGGGATGCGTCTGAGGCTGCGATCACGGCACCGGCTTCAGGAGCCGGAGAGCGAGGTGGACCGGGCGAGCGACGAGGAGGTCGTCGCGATGTTTCTGGCGTGCCGCTCGGCCAGGGACCGGCTGACTGTGCTCCTGCTGTCCCGGGTCGGTCTGCGGCCGGGACAGGTGGCGGGCCTGCACCGCTGTGACGCTCACTTGGTGCCTGACTCTCGCTCGTTGGGTTGTGATCTTGCGGGTGCTCACGTTCACGTCGTACGGCGGCAGAACGTGAACGGCGCCTGGTCGAAGTCGCGGAAGTCGTGGGCCATGCCGGTGGACTTCCTCGTCGTGCAAGCATTTGACCAGTACGCGCTGGAGCGGCACGAGCTGCATGGTTCTGGCGGCAGCGACCACGTCTTGGTGAACCTCTTCCGACCGCCCTACGGGGCGCCGGTCACAACGGACGCAATCGGCGAACTGGTCGAGTCGTTGTCGCGGCGCGCTGGACTGGGGCGGGTCATCACGCCGCGCATGTGCCGGCACGCGATGGCCAGCAACGTCACCGATGCCGGAGGGTCCCTGGACGAGGTGCAGGCCCTTCTCGGGCAGAAGCACCCTGGCTCTCCCCGCCCATACCTGCATCCTGCCCGGTCACGGTTGCGCGAGGCCGTCGACAGGGTTCCCCTTCCTCGGGCCCTGAAGCAGGAGACCGGCCGATGAGCGCCGTTACGGTGCCGGTGGCGCGGAGCGCGTCCCGAGTGGAAGAACTGATGGGCGCGGTCGAGCCGGCGTTCCTCTCACTGGTGGGCTGGTCCGACGCGCGCCGGGTTGTGGTGTTCCCTGTCGACCACCCGGTGATGGGTATGCCGCTGTGCCGCGTGGGCGACTGCGACTGTGTCGCGTACTCGGCCAGCGGCCTGTGCCGCTACTGCGAGAGCCGCTGGCGGAAGGACGGCCGGAACCTGGATGCCTTCACCGAGGCGGCCAGGGAGAACAGGCGCTTGCCCGAACAGGACTGCGCCGTTGCCGGCTGCCCGCGGCCGTGAACGACACGGAAGGCTCAGCTGTGCCGGGCCCACGAGTATCAGCGGTCCAAGATGGCCGGTCTCTCCCTGGAGGGCTTCCTCCTGCACGGCGATGTACGCCCGCTGGCCTCGCTTGGCGTGTGCGCGGTCACCGCGTGTCTGCGCCAGCGTCCCGGTAAGGGCTCACCGTACTGCCTGCAGCACTTCCAACAGCGAGGACGCCAGATCAGGGAAGGGACGTTCCCCGGCGATGACACATTCCAGGCCGTCACGCGTGCCGTCAGCAAGAACTGCGAGGTCACCCTGGCCGGCCTCGAACCCCTGGCCGCGGCCGAGGTCCTCTACGGGCTGCAAGAGCGCGTGCGCGCAGGCACCAAGGTCCCGCCCTTTCATGTGCGGCCCGTGTGCGAGCGGGCTCTGGCCGAGCAGGTGTCGACCCTGGCCGACCTCGATCCTGCACGGCTGTGCAAGCGCGGGCGCCGCGTCCTGACCGCTTTCACGGCCGCTTCCCGCCGACTGGGCATGACGCCGGAGAGCGAACGCAGGAAGGATGTGTGGGACGCCGCGGCCTTCGGGCACTCGGGCACGATCCGCTTCACCGAGGTCCGCCAGCCCTGGTTGCGGGAGGCCCTGAAAGCTGCCGTGTGCGATGAGCTGCCCCGGCGCCGCGGCGCCCAGGCCCGTCATCACGTGCAAAACCACATCAACGCCTTCGCCCGGCTCTCCGAGAGCCTGCACCTCCAGCGCGAGGACAAAGGCGCCCACCTCGCCCTCCTGGACCGCCAGGACATGGTCAACTTCTCCAACCGTCTCGCCTACCGCAACTCAGTTGGCGAGATCAGCATCTACACGTGGATCACGATCGCTCGCATGGTCCGCAAATGGCTGGAGCAGATGCGGAGCATGGGCCTGACACAGCCCGGTCAGCCGCTGCACGGCCTGCCGGCCGAGTTCGCTCTGCTGGCGCAGGACATCCCGGACGAGCCGGAAGACTCCGAAGCCGGCAAAGACCTGCCCGACGAGGTAATGCGCGTGCTGTGCGCCAACCTCGACCTGCTGGAACAGAGGTCGAGCCGCGAGGTGCGGGTCGCGGTCGAACTACTCATCGACACCGGGCGCCGCCCCTTCGAGATCTGCAGCCTGCCCTACGACTGCCTCACCCAGGACCCTGACGGCAAGCCGGTCCTGCTCTATGACAATCACAAGGAACTGCGCCTTCGGCGCCGGCTACCCGTGCCAGAGGCCACAGCAGCGCTGATCACCGGGCAGCAAGCACGCGTCCGGGCCCGCTATCCGGGCACGCCGGTCAGCCGGCTGGTGCTGCTGCCCACGGTCATGTCCAACCCGGACGGGACCAAGCCAATCGCCGATATCGGTCCGCAGCACCATGACTGGGTCACGGCCCTGCCCGACGTCGCGCTCTCCGTGAGCGTCTACCGCGACGGACGCCCCGAACGCGCGGAGATCGCCTTCGACCGCGAGAAGATCTTTCCCTACGCCTACCGGCACACCTACGCCCAGCGTCACGCGGACGCGGGGGTACCGGTCGACGTGCTCTGCCAGCTCATGGACCACCGGGACTTGTCTACGACACAGCGCTACTACCGGGTCGGCGACCAGCGCCGCCGCGAGGCCGTCGACAGGGTCACCAGCATGCAGTTCGACCGACACGGCAGTCGCGTCTGGCGCCAAGCCCAGCTCGTCCTGGACTCCGAACACGCACGGCGGGCGGTCGGCGAGGTCCAGGTGCCCTACGGGCTCTGCACCGAACCGACCAACGTCGCAGCCGGCGGGCACGACTGCCCGGTCCGGTTCCGCTGCGTCGGTTGCTCCCACTTCCGCACCGACGTCTCCTACCTCCCAGACCTGGAGGCATACCTCGCCGATCTCCTGCGCGGCCGGGAACGGCTCGCCGCGTTCGCCGCGGACTCTTGGGCGAAGGCCGAGGCCATGCCCTCCGACGAGGAGATCATCCGCGTCCGCCGCCTGGTCAAACGCGTCCGCGACGACCTCGAAGACCTCACCGACGAGGACAAGCTCCAAATTCAGGAGGCGGTAACCGTGGTCCGCCGCACCCGCCGCGTCGTCTCCCTCGGCCTGCCCCGCATCGGGCCGCCCGAAGAGGATCTCCGCCCCGAAAGGCCCACCGGATGACCCACACCATGATCGACGGCAAGCGGGCCGATTCGGCCCGCCGCCGCGACCGCGTCCTAAAAGCCATCGAGGCCGCGGTGAAGTCCGGCGGGGACATCACCGTCTCCGGGCTCGCCCGCGCGGCCCGAGTCGACCGGACATTCCTCTACCGTCACCGCGACCTGCTTGAACGAGTCCACGTCGCTGCCAGCACACCCGTCGAGAATGGACGGATGGCGGCGGTCAGCCGGACCTCGCTCCAGGCCGACCTCGCGAACGCGCTGGAAGCCAACAAGCGCCTCACTGCACGGGTCCGACAGCTGGAGAAACGGCTCTCCTCCCAGCTCGGCGAAAGCGTCTGGGCCGAATCCGGCCTCGGAGCACCGGTCGACATCGACCAGCTCCAACGCCACATCAACCTCCTCGAGCAAGAGCTCACCAATAAGCAGAGTGAACTCGAAGAGCGGACGGAGGAGCTGGAGGCGGCCCGCGCCGCGAACCGGGAACTTACCCGGGCCCTGAACCAGCGAGGTTGATACCTCAGTCCGTGACACGGGCGTTTCGGCCCTGCCTGCCTGCCTCGCGGGCAGAGCCGTTCCACGTCAGCTGATGTCGAAGAGCTTGTCGAAATTGGAGATCGCCAAAATTTTCTTGACGTCCGAGCTGGCGTTGACGATCCGGATGTCGGAGTCGTCACCGCCCGCATGGTCCCGCAGCAGCAGAAGCATCCCGAGTGCAGACGAGTCGAGGTAGGTGGCTTTCTTCAGGTCGACGACGATGCTGTCCGGCTTGGTGTCGAGTCGCTCATACGACTCACGGAACTCCTGATGGCGACCGAAGTCGAAACGGCCCTCGACGCTGATGGTGAGCTTCCGGCCATCGTCACTGACCTCTGTGACCACGCTCATGTTGGGTTCTCCGTTCTCTAAGACGACCGACGTTGTGTCGGACCGTGAGGGTGAAGGGCGCGGCGGAGAATGACGCGGGTCCCGCCGCTTTCGGGAAAGATGAAGTCGACACTGTCCATGAGCTGGCGCATCAGGAAGATGCCCCGGCCGTGGGGACGACGCAGACTGCCGCCTGTGCGGGGGTCGGGGACGGCCGCAGGATCGAATCCGGGACCCGTTGTCGGTGACCGTTGCCACGATCCAGCCACCGTCCACCGCGAGCTCCAGCGTCGCAGCGACCTCACCTTCGCTACCCGCATGCAGCAGCGCGTTGAGAACGGCCTCAAAGACCGCGACACGGACATCGAACCGGACTTCCGACGTCGCGGACAACGGCGCCAGGAACTCATCGAGGCCGCACCCGACTGCGGAGAGGGCCGGATCACCAAGGAAAGACACCTTCAGAATCACGAGCAACATCGCCCTGTTCGAACAGGACCTCGCCGACAAGCGGGGCGAGCTCGGCGAACGGACGGAGGAACTGGATGCGGCACGGGCCAGGAACCGAGACGTCGGGGTTGAACACGCGGTTGACCCGCTCTTCAAGGTCCCCGGGTACCCCTTACCCATCAGCGGGGCAGTGCGCTCCATGATCCCACTTCGGCCTTTACCGAAGCAGTGCTGTAGCTGGATTACTGCGGCTTGCCCGAACCGAGCTCGGAGGCGGTCGGCAACTGCTTCGAAGCGGATCGCGCGGTCATCAACGAAATCCAAGGTCGGGCAGCCGCCCTCTGCTGCTACCAAAGGTTTCCGAAAACCCGAAACAGAATTACATAAGAAACTGCGCCCGAGAGGATGGCTGTTACAGTGAAAGAGATCAGACGAACACGCGCATACAGGCGAGCGTATGGACCTCTCGGCTTCGCGAGAACCTTGACCATCTCCTTAGCGGCAGATGACTCGGCCAGAGCGCAGACTTCTTCAGCAGAGCGCCGCCTGATTGACGCCACCCCATATGCACTGAGCACGGACTGCGTGAGTCGATATGACTGCATCAACAAAACGCCAACAGAATCGGCATTTAGGGCGTCCAAGGTCGTCGGAATCTTCTTCACTTGCTCGACCATAGCCAGCCAATCCAGTCCCCCGTCCGGTTCAGGAATATCCCCAATGGAAACGATGGCACCGACTGTCGGCCCCTCAGCACTAAGGAGCAGTGCGATGACGTGTTTGCGGGCCATGGAGTTCGCATTTCCCAGCAATTTGAGTACCGACCGCTGAGCGCCCCGTACACGCAGCGGGATCAGCTCACCCAAGCCGCGCCAGCCCTTGTTGAGCAAGGCGAACGGCTTCGACGCGTCAACCACCAGCATCAACCCCGGAACGTCCGCTCCGGCGAGCTTGGGTAGCTGTGGATAACGGTCATCCTTCGAGAGGAGGGCGAAGGCAGGCCCCAGGTTGTCGCAGACACCGCCGTCAACGAGGGTGAGGTCGCCGCGGATCCACAGAGCCCGGGCACAGAACATCGCCACAGCGCCGCCGTACACGAGCAGGAGCGCCGCCAGGAAGAAGTCGGCCCAGCCCGCGTCGAGAGGACCGAAAATGCGCAGAATCACGCCAGCCGCTGCTGTTGAGAGCCCGATCGCAGCCCCGAACCCCACCAACCAGCGCCGTCCTACATGGTGACGCCTAGGCTGATCGGGCGGGGTGCCGTCGGAGAGTCCCAGCTCGGCACGCTGAAACACAACCGGCCGGAAGCCGGGAAAGCAAGCAGAAGCTGCGACTACGTCTGCGACAAAGACGTTCGGGTCCCGACCTACCTCAGTTGGAGTGAGTACGCGACCCGGCGTGAAATACACGTGGGACCCCGTGCTGAGGTCAGTCGCGCAGAAAATCCTCCGCGTCTCCTCGTCCGCCGCAATTTCAGCTAGCGTAGTTCCGTGACTTGAGCCTGAAGCGCCACGTGCATGCCATAGGAGTGTCTCGACTGCCCGCTGCACGGCGTACCAGCTGGCAGAAAATGCGTTGAGCGAAGTGGTCCCGTATCTGGTGCACCAAATGATTGCAAAGAGCATCAACAGGCCAAATACGGCGAATTGCGGCTCGGGGGGAGTGCGCCACCCGGGATACAGGAAGGCCACCAACAGCATGACTGTGAGCCCCTGAGGGACCTTCTTCGCGAGGCTAATTAGGTTTTCAGTGGGAATCTCCTGGGTCTGTACGAGACCAGCCAGAAGGCGGACGCGTCGCCCCATGGGATCGGGGTCTTCATCGCTGGGCTCCGCGAACCCCCCAACTGTGACTGCCGACGCGATGCTGCCGCCAGACACCGAACTCACGGAAGTCACGCAGGTTCGCAGTGAAGAGTCGGCCACGGCAAGCATCGCGCCTGCCGCGAAGATCGTGGCCCTGTAGCCACCCCCTGATAGTGACAGAGCGATGCGTGCTGGCGCACCGCTACTTCCGCCAGCAGATGGCTCGCTTCTGATGGTGCTCACACCATCAGATTGGCCGAGGACTCGCTGCAAGCACCCGGGAACACAAGCCCGGTTCCCCCAATTAGCAGCAGGTGCTCACTCGCACCGGGGTCTGTCCCGGCCCCGATGAGTACAGCGGGGGTGAGGACCTGCCCCGCCGTGCATGAAGCCATCGGAATGCTCCTAGCTGAAGCAGCCTGGCAGTGGACGGTCCCGCCAGCCTTCATCACTCAAACCAGCGATAGCACCACACCTGTTGCGCTAGGTACGGTGGATGGAACCGGCGCTGAGCTGCACCGACCTGCTGTACCCGAACTCACCCAACGGTCCGAGCCCGAGAGAAGGGATCGCGATCCGGCGGATCTGGCCCGGATGATCAGGACGAGGGCGCTTGCTCTGTACGGCCTGCCCGTGGTGATCGGGGTGGGCCCGAACTGGACGATCGCGGCCATGGCGTCCTGTGAGCCGGGACGAGGCGGTGTGCGTGCGGTCGGTTCTGACCCCGAGGCGGTGGCGGCGTTCCTCCACCCGCGGCCGGTCGGTGAACTCCACGGGATCGGCCGCGCCCAGGAGCAGACGCTGACGACGTACGGCGTGCACACGATCGGGCTGCTGGCGAACCTGCCGGAGGTGACAGTGCAGCGGGTGCTGGGCGGGAAGGCGGGCCGGCTGCTGAGCGAGCGGGCCCGCGGCATCGACCGGCGGCGCGTGGTGCCGGCCGAACTGCCCCACAGCGCGGCCGCGCAGCGCCGCTTCCCCACCGACACCCTGGGCCCGGAACTGGTGCGGTCCGCGCTGCTGTCGCTGGCGGTCGAGCTCGGCGAGCGGCTGCGCAGCCGCCGGCAGTCGGCCAGGGCCGTGACGCTGACCGTGACCTTCGCCGACCGCACCCAGATCCACCGCAGCCGCCAGCTGCCCGGCGGCCCGTCCGCGCACACCGACGATCTGCGCGATGTGGCATACGAGATGCACCAGACGCTGGGGCTGCAGCGGGCCCGGGTACGGGCCGTGGCCCTGCGCTGCGAGCAGCTCGTGGACGCCGCCGGGGTCGCTGAGCAGCTCTCCTTCGATCCCGTCCGGGAGCACCGGCTGCGCGCCGAGCAGGCCGTAGACGCGCTCAACTCCCGCTTCGGCTCCGGAACCGTGGGCCCCGCGGCGAGCTATCTGAGAGCCGGCTGAACCTCTCAGACCTTGGGGCGCTTGGATCCCTTGCGGCCGTCGGCGAGTTGCTCGAGGAGCTCGGCCGGCTCCGGGCGGATGCTGCTGCCGAGGTAGCGGATGCCCTCGCCTTCCGGAGGCGTGCCGGTGTCCTTGCCGATCGGGTGGCGCCGGCTTGTCGCGGTGCGCCATCCGTACCGCTCGTCCCACACCAGCGCCGGCGAACTCTGGCCGGTCGTGAGCGGGACGGCGGCGGCCAGGTGCTCGTCGGTGAGCTGGCGCACCTCGACCTGGACCGGCTCGGCGGCGCCGGCCTCGGTCAGGGCGTCGGCCACCTTCTGCAGGTAGGGGCGTGCTCGGCGGGTTCGCAGCTCGGCCTCGGCGATCGCCACGGCGCCGCGGTGGGTGACGGTGGGGTAGCCGAGGCGCTCGGCGGCGTCGAGCGGGGTGAGCTGGGGCTCGGCCTCGACCGAGTCGGCGATGCGCCGGCCGCGGACCTGCGCGAGGCCGGCCTGGGCGGTGGGGAACTTGGCGACGCCCAGGGTGTCGGCGACTTCGGTGACGGTGATCGCGGGGTTGTCGTCGAGCAGCTCGGCGATCCGCGGCAGGATCTGATCGCGCGGGATCATGTCGCCGCTGCCGGTGCGGCGTCCGCCGCCGGCGCCGCGGCCGGGGCGGGATTCCTTGAACTGGCGCACGACGCGGCGCGGCCAGTGCTCTGTGCCGTTCTCCTTCGGGACCAGGACGACGTGTTCGGTCAGCTTCGGGTCGCTCTTGTACTTGTTCCAGCTGGCCGGCGAGACGCCGACCTCGGCTGCGGCCTCGTGGCGGTCCAGCAGGTCTTCGTCGTCATCGACGTCCGGCAGGGCGGGGACGGGTTCGCCAGCCCAGAAGGCCTTCGTCTGCTCGCTGTCCCACAGCTTGGCCCGCGCGTCGGGCGAGCTGATGGGGGCGGGGTGCCCCTCCTGCTCGTACGGCTTGGTGTTGCGGAAGGTGCCCAGCGGCTTGCCGACAGCGGCAGCCAGGTCGGCCATCGTCTGCACGTACTTGAGGCGTCCGGCGCGAATCATCTTCTTCGTATCTCCATCAGGGGGCGGGCGGGGCGCCGGTGTCAGCGCCCCGCCGGAGCGGGCGATTCAGGTGGTTGAGGGGTCCGGCAGGCAGTTCGGCAGGCACGGCTCGCCGGGCTCGGCGCCGCATCCGTCGCAGCTGCGGGCGGCGGCGTCGATGAACCGCTGGAGGAAGGTGAGGGCGCCGGCAGCGTGGGTGAGCGGGACCAGGGCGGTGGCGGCGGTGATGACGTACAGGGCGTGCGGGGCGCGGCCGGTGGCGCGGACGCGGATACCGGCGGTGTCGCCGGGGCCCGAGGCGAGGTCCGGCAGGACGAGGCCGTCGGGGTGCCACTGCACGATGACGTTGGCGTCGGCCAGGTCGCGGGCGAGCTCAGCGAGTTCGGCGGACGCGGCCGCGGCGCTGGCCGGCCAGGCCAGCTGCGCGCTGTCGAAGGCGGCGCGCTCGGCGGCGTCGACGACGCCGGGGGCTTGGAGCTCCTGGACGTGGTGGTCGGCATCTCGCCGGGCGAGGTAGACGGGCATGAGCTGCTCCTTGCGTGAGGTGTGTTCGGTGCCGGCGTGCTGCCACGACACACCAGCGAGACAACAATAACCCCTTTGCGTCATCCTCGGCAAGGAAGGAAGGACGTACCGAATGTGGTGACGGGCCGATACACTCGCTAACGAGACCGCCTCTCGGGTTCTCCCGCGGAGTGTGTGTTTTCGGTTGGCCGGCGCCCTTGCCACCCGCTTCGGCGGATTGGGCGTCGGCCTTTTGCGTGCCCTCGAGGCACCGAGCCGCCCCTGCCGGCCTCCACACCCCGCGCCACACCCAGCGACGTGACGCTTACATGTTATAGTTGTTTAGTCGGGTCTGGCGGCTGGCCAGCACACGAAGACATGTACGCAGAGCACGACTTGCGGATCAGCAGGGAGACGCTCGTGGCCGCCCAGGAGAAACGGTGAGAGATAGGGACGTCGTATCGCCGCGCTCATCCGGGACGCCGGTGCACTGCGCGGCCTGGAA
Organism: Streptomyces sp. NPDC000229; assembly: GCF_040300825.1. Lineage (NCBI taxonomy): Bacteria > Bacillati > Actinomycetota > Actinomycetes > Kitasatosporales > Streptomycetaceae > Streptomyces > Streptomyces sp. NPDC000229. The sequence continues at coordinate 57,509 of NZ_JBEPEL010000022.1, read as the reverse complement.
ACAGCCCGGGCGCTGCGCGCCGAGATCCGCGGCACCGGCATCACCGCGGCCGAAGCCGTCCTCGAACTGGCCCTCGCCTTCCATTACGCCGTCCAGGGCGAGGAGGACAAGGTTCGCCTCGTCATCAACCGGCTGCGCCAACTCGCCGGGACAGGCGACTACGCCTACTACGCCGACATCGCCCACTTCATGGCCGGCCTCCGCCTGCCCGACGGCTCCTCCGCCCACTGGCTCGACGGCCTTGAGACGGTCCGCGCCCGGTGGCTGCAGCTCGTCCAGACCCGCCGAACGCACCTCCGCACCGACCGGTAACCAGTTAAAGGGTCAGGGCGTCAGATCCAGGACACGAACCGGCTCACCGATCCACCGGTCGGGCGCGGTGGTGGCGATGATCGCGCCATCGGGACGGTCCGGAGTCGGCTGGGCTACGTACTGGCAGTGTGCCGCCGCCCAGGTGTCATGCCGCGCCACAGCCAAAGCGGCCGGAAGGTCCAAGTCGAGCACCGTGATGCCCGGCAGTGCGGCCAGGTGTTCCGCCGTGCCGGGCCGGGCCCGATCGGCTTCCACGAGCGCGCACGCGGGGGCGTACAGGTACCAGTCGGCCTGGGCGTGGGCACGGTGGATGAGGCGCGAGGCGAGAACGTTGCCCTGGCCGGCCGCGGCCATCGCGGTGTCGTCCAGGACGATGTGCATGGCATCGCTCACCGGGCGGCCGCCTGGGCCAGTCGGCGGTCCAGCTCGCTGTCGAGGTCCTGCTCCTCAGCGGGGGTAGGCGCGTAGCCGTTCCACTGTTCCAACGCGGCCTTGGCCTGCTCGGCCCGGGCGGCACGCTCGTCCGGGGTGAGCAGGGTTTCGGCGAGCCGGGCCAGGTAGGCGCGCAGCGACATGCCCTCCGCCGCAGCTATGGCGGCGAGCCGGTCGCGGGCTTCTTCGGGAATGCGGACATTGGCGTCAGGCATCATCGGGCTCCCTCCACACAGGCAGGGTACGGGTACGTACCCGTACCCATGGTATTGCGGGGCGCTGGATTCAGTCATCAGGCTGTTGTGTGGCTGAAACCAGTGCAATGCTGCACCAACGGCGATCCCCGATTTGAGGCCGCCGCCCTGGCTCCCCAGGTCACCTTGGCGCGGGCCGCGTCGCCCCTCCCGGCCTCCCCACGGGAGGGCCGACGCCCGTCCGCGTCCCTTCGGCGGTGACGCGTGGACGGCCTCACTGTGAACGCCCGCCGCGCAGGGCCCCGCAGCCGGCGCTCACCACCTGATCGTTCCGCTGGCCTCAACGGTCCGGCCTCGCCCGCTGACCGGTCCTGCCGGAGTTCTTCCCCTATCAGGTGCGATGCGTGTTCGGCGAAGGAGCGGTGTGAACTACAACGTCACGGTGTTCACCGCCGTCGGACTGGCGGATCAAAGCAGAACGTGTCACTGGCCGCGTTCGTAACGGACTACGGTCTGGGCCAGGTGTTCTTTCAGCTCGTTCACCCACCCCTTCCTGTTCGCTTCCCCCAGCGTCAGAGAGGCGCCGTCGAGGCCGACAGCTTTCGGTTCCAGCGAGGAGATGTACTGATCGGGCTCCGTACTCTGGAAGTCCAGCCACACCTGCACGGCGGTGGCGTTCTCCACAAGCAGGATCGGCGAGTCGTACCACTGCCCGTTCTGCGGGTGCGTGCTCTGTCGGGAAACCAGGAGCCAGCAGCGCTGCCGCTCGGCCTCGGTGTAGCGGTGGCCGCCAGGACCGCGGTACCGACCAAAGGTGGAACGGCGCATCCTGGCGTAGGTTCCGCTCCCGTAGGGAACCAGCCTCCGGACTGCCTCGGCCAGTAGCTCGGCGGCTTCCTTACGTTCCCGATCCTGCCGGTCAGCTTCCTGCCGTTGATGGGTGTCCATCCACTCGGCCCTACGCCGGGCGGCAGCTATCGCATCATCGAGGCCCATAACGCAGAGGGTATCGGTGACCACCGACAGTCGTGATCAGCCCGAGGAGACCGCCGTGGTCAACTCCGTGTCTGGAGGACGCGCCACAGGGCGAGGCCGTCGATGACCTGGCCGCCCGCAGTAGCCATGGGGACCGTCTTGTCGCTGCTCTCCCAATTTGCGCGCCGACCGTAGGCACGGTGACGACCTTGAAGGGAATGCGGGTGCGGCGCCCGGCCGCGGGCTGCACCACCACCACGGCGATCTTCTGATTCGGCGCGAGAGGCTCCGGGCCGAACGCACGGTGGTCATGCTCGCCGGGCAGCGCCTTGCGTACGCGGACCGACATGCCCGGGTGCCTGTCGAACCACCCGCGATCGGCCTCGGCGACCCGATGCCCCGCCTCCATAATCCTGCGCGAAGGGCCGCCGGACGCGGCTACGCCGTGGCCTGCCGCGTACACGGTCTGCCCCTCCCACACCGGGGTGGTCCGGTTCTGGTTCTTCTTCTTTTTCCTCGTACGGCTCACAGCCACGTCAAAGCTCCTGTCCCGGGCCCGATCCGGCCCGTCTGGTGCTGCTCAACGAGGTACAGCGGTCTGCGAGATGGCACGCTGCGCCATGCGGGGGACACGTCAGTGACCAGCCGCGCATCGAGGTGTTGAACCTGTATGCCGCCCTCGCGCTCTCGCCGCCGGCCGCCCGCCGCAACCCGCCCGCACGCCCCGTTGACTGGCGAGTTCGCGGGCTGGGCGGTGGTCAGCACGACTGGCTCGCGGCCATCGCACCATCTTCGGAAGTCCACACAACCTCCGATGATCACGCGGTGGCCGTCTCCGTATCGGCCCTTGCCGCCAGTTGGTGCCAGGCATGGGTGCATCCGTCGGCGCAGAACCGCTCCCGGCGGCGCTTGTCAGCCACCCCAAGCAGCGCGACCAACAGCCGAAACGCCTTCACACGCTCGTCCTGCGGGAGATTGATGATCTTTGTCAGCTGACCGGCCAACTGCCCACGCGTGATCAGCACCGCCGGGGTATGCGTCGGCCGGATACCGGCGAGCCGCACACTCTCGGGCCCGTCCTCCTCCGTCGCGCGCGCTTGGATGCAGTGCCCGCCCAGATCCCGGAGGACCTCGAACTGGCCCTCGGTGGTCAGGGCTTCGAACCAGTCGACGCCCTGCCCGATTGGGCGCAGCCCCTGCGCGAGCTCGTTCAACATGACCGTGCGCTCCTCCATCCGCCAGCCTCCCCGATTCGGCTGAGGCTAGTAGCCCCCGGAGGGCCATCGAACCAGATCGCGAAGTATGACTGGAGTACTAGGAGGCGCGCTTCTTCCGGGGTGCCGTCTTCTTCGCCGGGGTCTTCGTGGTTCTCTTGGCAGCCTGCTTCTTCGCTGCCGTCTTCTTCGAGGCCCGTTTCGGCATGTCGTGCACGGTGGCATCCTCACCCCGGGACGCTCGGGCCTTCTCCACGGAGGCGTTGAGGGCGGCCATGAGGTCCACGACCTCACCGGTTGGCTCACCCGCGGCCGTGGGTTGCTCTGGCTTACGCCCGTCGACCTTCGCGTGGATGACCTCCTCGAGCGCCTGACGGTACTCGTCGTGGAACTGGGTAAGGTCGTCGGTCGTCATGGCGTCGATGAGGGCGACCGCGCCGTCAATCTCGCTGTCGCCGATGTCCACCGCGCCCGGCGCGAGCTCGGACGGGTCACGGATCTCGTCCGGCCACCTCATCGAATGCAAAACGATCGCCCCTTTTTGGACCCGTAGGAGGCCCAGGCGCTCCCGCCCATGCCACGCATACTTGGCGATCGCGACTTTCGTTGCCCGCTCCAGGGCCTGCTGTAGAAGGCGGTATGGCTTGGCCGCCACCTGACCGTCGGCGGCCAAGTAGTAGCTGTCGGAGATGCGGATGGGGTCGATGCTGTCAGCTGGCACGAACGCGACCACCTCGATCGCTTTCGCGGTCGGCAGCGGCATGGTCTGGAGCTCGGCGTCCGAGATGGGGATGACCTTGTCCTTGCCCAGCTCGTAGCCCTTTCCGATTTCGTCCTGGGACAGCTCTTTGCCGTCGAGCTCGCACACCTTGCGGTAGCGGATGCGGCCCATGTCCTCAAGGTGGACCTGCTTGAAGCTGATGCTGTGGTCCTCGGTCGCGCTCAGGACCTTGCAGGGGATGGTCACGAGACCGAACGAGATCGCGCCGCTCCAGACGGGCCGTGGCATCGGGCACCTCCCAGGACGCCCCCCTGGGTGGACGACCAGCGTAAGACGGCGCGACATGTTGCGCGAGAACAAGCACTCAGCTGGTCGCTGGTGGACCGGAGCGAGCGGCGGCAGTGCCGCGACGCGCCTGTGCCCTCGCTCCAGAGCGCGGGAGGCGAGGGCACGTGGCGGGGCTGATTCTTTGGGTATCACTCATGCGGGCCGGGAGGTTCACCGGATGAACGTTCCGGCACCCGAGCTGAACATACGGACCGGATGCATACCTGTCGGTCGTCCGCCGGTCGTCCCATACCGGTCAGCGACTTCCAGCGCCCCCAGCAACGACGGCCTGCCGGGCGGGCTAGGCCAGGGTCCGGCACAGCTGGGTGGCAACGCCCTTGTACTGGATGCAAATCTTCGTGTTCTTGGGGAACTGCGGGCCGGTGTGCCCGTCCTTGCCCCAGGAGACCTCGTTGAAGTCGCCGACGGCCCTGCCCTTGGTCCAGCTCTGGCCAGTCCGCATCGGCTTGCCGGGCTTCTGGTAGAGCCAGCGGGCGTAGTAGCCGCGGCCCTTCTTCACTGACCCCTTGGACGCGTACACCCAGCCCACACCGCGCTGGTTCGAGCCCTTCTTGTACCAGTACTTCACCACGATGCCGTAGCCACATCCAGGCGTGCAGGCGTTCGTGCGCTTGTCGACGAAGGAGGCGGCCGACACCGGGGCCACCGTCGTGGAGACTGCCACGGCGACCGCCGCCGCGAGCAACAACCCCTTCTCGGTACGTCCCGCCATTGCGCTCATGCAGCCTCCCTGGTCGATCGGCAGTGGCCTTGATAAACGAGGGCGCACGGCTGACGGGCGCCGAGACGGCACATCAGCACCCTCACGGGTGACCAGGCGGGGGGCAGGGCGCGTCCCCCATCCCAGGTAATCGAACAGGCGTATGATTCGGTCATGGCTGAAACTGCATTCCCCGAAGACCTGCGTGCGGCGCAGACCCGCCTTCACCAGGCCACTGCCGAGCTGGCCGCCCTGTGTGACCGGCTTCCGTGGAGTGTGGAGCCGATGCCGGGCTGGCCGGGAACGAAGCACCCGCACACCGACGAGGTCGCCGGCGGCCGGGAGGCCAGCCCCGGCTGGACCGAGGAGGAGAAGGAAGCCGTCGCCCGGCTCCGTAAGCGGTGCCTGGAGCTGTCCCTGGCGGTCAGCGGCCACCCCTTCTGGGCAGAGGTCGAGACGGAGAAACGTGCCCAGGCTCGCACGGAGCTGAAGCAGGTCACACGGGCGCCAACCACGCTGGCCCCTGATATCACCGAAGCCGCCTGACGGCCCGCCCCCTCGTACGACGAATCCGACAGGACCGACGCCGTGTCCGACCCGCTGCCACCGCCGTATCCACCGGACGACGATCGGTTGGCCGACATCGAGACGTACCTGACCGTGCAGCTCATGTACGTCCGGCAGGCGCGCGCAGCCGAAGCCCGCCGGCGCGAGATCCAGCAGCGGACCGCTCCCCCGCCTCCGCCGCCGTACCGGATCCAGCGCGGCCTGGACGCCTCCCGCACCCCGGTGGCAGTCCACGTCGGCACGTGCGCGCTCGCCGGCAAAGGTGCGGCAGGGGCCTCAGAGCAGATGGCTCGGCGGGCCCTGGCCGACTCGGTCGAGGCCTGCGCGGTGTGCAGGCCAGACACTGAGCTCGGCATGATCGAAGGGTAGAGCGCGCCTCCTGGGCAAGGAGGGAGCTCCGCGCTCAGACCAGCGATGTCAGCCAGGCGGCGGCGTCGCACCCGGTGCAGGCTTCGGCCTGTCGGCCGAGGCCTCGGTAGATGCGCAGCTTCTCCAGCGCCACGCCGGCGCCGGTATGGCCACGCAGTCAGATCGGTGTCGGCACGATGCAAGAGATCGAAGGCGGAAGTACGCGGGTTCGCGGACTCCTGGAGGGGGCAACCGCTGAACCCTCGCGTCGTCACCGGGCTGGTTCCACCTTCCATCCCATTTCCTCGCAGTAGAGGCGGGCCCCGGCAGTGCACACCGTGCTCATCGCGCCCCGTTGCCGGTGGGCAGTGCAGTCGTTGGGCTGTTTGAGTGATGCGCGACAGCGGGGTGGGGATACAGATGCTTTCGAACGGCGGTCGCAGGGCCCGGTCATTCGCGCAGCGGCCGGACCGGCGGGGTGGTGCTGGCGCGGCGGATACCGGCTTCATGGCGCGACCGGGCTGGCCGGGTGTGCGGGAGCACAGAGGGTGCGCTGGACAGGACCTGAAACGAGGCCGCCGGCAGACGGTGCCACTGCCTTGCGTCGGCGCATGATGCGGTCCGAGGCCCGGGGCGCGGCTGGTGAGGGCAAGCTGGCAGTCGTTTCAGGTGGTTCTGGTGGGATCGGGCGTGAGATCGCCCGGGCTGTGGCACGCAGGGGCTATCGCACCGTGCTGATTGCCCGCCGGGAGGAGGAACTGCGGTGCGTGGTGCAGGAGCTGGGTCGGTGGGCACCGAGTACCGCGGTGGCAGTGGACCTTTCCTCCCGGCGTGACTTGGGTGACCTTTCCGAGTTGCTTCGCGAGCTGGGGGCGGTGGATGTTCTGGTGAACTGCGCGGGGCACGGGCTGTATAAGCCGTTCCTGGAATGCACACCCGAAGAGCTGCACGGTCTGATGCTCGTGCACTACTTCGCGGCTGCTGCGCTGGTTCATGCGGTGCTGCCGTCGATGCTTGCTCGCGGGGGTGGTCACGTCATCAACATCGGGTCCATGTCGGCGAAGATGGGCCCATGGGGACATAGCGGGTACGCGGCCGCGAAGGCGGCCCTGGCGTCGCTGACGGAGACCCTTGCTGCCGAGCACCAAGGCAGCGGGGTGCATTTCAGCATCGTTCACCCTGGTCTGGTGGACACGCCGTTCTTCGCTCACCCGCCGCTGGACAGGCTGCGCGAGCGGTTTGAACGACGCCTGGTGGCGCCGGAACGGGTGGCCCGGGCGGTGACCGCTTTGCTCGACCGCCCGCGCCTGCAGGTGTGCGTTCCCCGTGCCTACCGCGTCACCGACGTGCTCGCAGCAGTCAGCCCCGCCCTCTTGCACCACCTGGTGGCTCGCTCCAGCCGCCCAACGCCTCGTCCTGCCCGTCGGCCGTAGGGGCGGCAGGATGGGCGCGCTTGCGTGCCAGTACCCGGTAGGTGTTGCTCCGGTCGACCAGACGGGCCGCCAGAGCGCACAGTGAGTCGAAGGCAACGGCTGCCGGCATGGCCAGTGCGGCTCCGACCATCAGCGCTGGCCACGCACCCCACCGGCGCCACGGGGACGGTTCTGGCTTCCACGGAGCGCGGGGGTTGGCTTGTATGCAAGTGAAGAACAGCAGGCTGGCCAGCTCCGCTCCCCACATGTGGGCGGCCCCGCGTTGCACCGCCACGACCTCGAAATCGCGTGCTTCCAGCGCGTGGATGAGGTTCCGGTCGGGGATCAAGTGCTGGTGCTGCGGCTGATTCCACAGCAGGAGCTGGTGACGCCCCAGCCGGCGTGCCACCGGCCATTGCGGATCGGGTACCTCGATCAGCAGGTGCCCGCCCGCTTCCAGCACCCGCGCCGCGGCGTCGAGCTCGGCGTACGGGTCGCGGGTGTGCTCCAGATAGTGGTGCATGCTCACCACGTCGTAACGTCCCGCCAGCTCACCGGCCAGGTCGGTGAAACGTCCGCGATGTGCCTGGTCGAGCCAGCCTCGTTCGACTCCCCGCTCGATGCCGTCCCCCTGGTCCAGCCCGTCGAAGACTGCGTGCGGCCAGCGGGACCGGGCGGAGTCACAAAAGTGGCCATGGCCTGCCCCGACGTCCAGCCACGCCGTCGGCTCGACACCGTGGGCCGCACACAGGCCTACCCGGCCGCGATAGGCCCCAAGAAGGCGCCGAAAGTTGAAGTCCCACAACGCCTCGCCGTGGCCGTCGTAGAAGTCGCGGTAGTAGAAGTCCAGGCCCTCTTGCGTCAGCCGGGGATTCTGAAAGACGTGACCGCACCCTTGGCACTCCTCAAGCGTGAACCGCCCGGGCTTTGCCTGCAGGCGGTCGCTTGTGGACAGCAGCACGGCCAGCGCGGTGGAGCCACACCAGGGACAGTCCGCCCGGCGCGGTTCGGTGAACCGCGCCACCCCGGCGGCCATCTCCCGCGCATACCAGGCCCGATCACTGGCCAGAGAGCGCTCGCCCGCACTGGGCGGCATGCTCGCGTCGGCGGAGCCGTGGCGGGGGTCTGCTGGAGACGCGGGACTTTCGACGGGCAGACCCTCGATGCTGTACGGGGCCTTAGGGTTGCCGCTCGGGGCCATGTCAGCCCGGCTTTCGAGCCAGCAGCCGATAGGCGTTGCCTCGGTTGCCCAGCCGGGCGGCAAGCACGACAAGAGCGTCAAAGGCGAGAGCGGCCGGCATCGCCAGTGCCGCTGCAGCCACCATGGCCGGCCACGCTGCCCGTCGCGCCGGGGAGGCCTTGGGCTGCCACGGCGCATCAGGGTCGGCCTTCACGCAGCCGAAGAACACCAGAGGCGACAGCTCGCTGAACCATTGGTGGGCCGAGCCCCGCTCTTGGCCCAGTACCACCAGGCCCCGGTCGGTGAGCGCCTTGGCAAGATTCTCCGCAGGGATCAGATGCTGGTGCTGTGGCTGGCACCACACGGGCAGGCACCGGCCTCGCATCAGCCGGGCCATGGGCCATTGCGGATCCGGCAGCTCCAGAAGCAGATGGCCGCCGGGCGCCAGTGCCCGCAGCGCGGCTTCAAGTTCGGCCTGCGGATCCCGTGTGTGCTCCAGGTAGTTGTGCATGCTCACGACGTCGTACTGCTGCGGCAGCTCCCCGGCCAGGTCGGCGAACCGGCCACGCAGCGCTCGATCCAGCCAGCCCAGCCGCACCCCCCGATCGATCCCAGCGCCCTGGTCCAGCCCGTGGAAGACAGCGTCCGGCCAGCGCCGGCGGGCGTAGCCGCAGAAGTGACCGTAGCCGGACCCCACGTCAAGCCATGCCGTGGGCACAACACCGTGGGCTTCACACAACCGGGCCCGACCGCGGTAACTCGCCTTCAACGACCGGAATCCGAATGCCAGCAGCCTCTCGCCGTGGCCGTCGTAGAAGTCGCGATAGTAGAAGTCCAGACCGTCCTGCGTCAGCCGGGGATTCTGGAAGATATGCCCGCAGCCGCGACACCGCTCCAGACTGAACCGGCCAGGCTTCCCCTGAAAGTGGTCCGCCGTCTGCAACATCGCGACCAGCGCCTCCGAGCCGCACCATGGGCAGTCGGCTCGCCTCGGCTCCCAGAACCGCTCCACCCCAGCGGCCAGCTGCCGCGCATACCAACTCCGAGAATCAGCCGGAATCTCTCGCACAACGGGCGTCCTGCCCATACCGGATGACTTCACACAATGATTCACCAGACCGTGGAACACCGACAGCTTCCCGTTGACTCGGTGTGCGACAGCTGGCCCGGTGGCCACTCCGCCCGCACCTCCGGCCTGGCGCCAGCAGAGTCAGCCCACTGGTTCGAGGCCCGGGCCGCGCGGCAGTGTGCGGACGATCGAGGCGAGCGCGACGGGCAGCGGTGGCCGCAGAGGCTGGGGGGTGTTCATCGGCCGAGCATCACCAACGCTGGGCGTCGGGCGGGTGGTCCGTCCCCGGCGCGTTGCCGCCAGTGACCGTTCTTTACGCCGTAAAGACCAGGAGGGCAGCCCGCCCGCCGCCTCGCCGTGACGCGGCCGGTTCCCAGGCTCTGCGGTGGATCCGGCCGGGTACCTTCGAGTCGCGACGGGCGTGCACCGCGCACGTGCCGGTTGCTTGTCCCCCCGGCTGACAGGTCACCTCCTCTTGATGGCGATGGCCCCGCAGGCTGCCAGGACGGCCGCCACGGATCCGCCGGCCTGGATGGGCGCTGCGAGCTTCGGATGCCTGATAGCTGAGGTAGACCGCGCCTGCCACGAGCACCAGGCCGACGAGGAGGGTGAGCAGCAGCAGGTAGACACGCACGTCCTGATGCTGGTCGTCGCAGCGCGGGGTGTTGGGGTCGGTAGCCATGGGTTCCTTCACTTCGGATCGGGGCGTGCCCGGGCGGCATGCGGTGCCGGAGCATGGACTGCTCCCGTCGCTTGCGTCGCGGGGTGGGAGCGAGACAGCAGGAGGCGCCGGCTTTCTTCGCTGAGGCGCGGTCAGCACAGTGGCGGGGGTGGGGGTTAAGGGCGCAAGCCTCGACGACGCCCGTCACTCTGGTCAGCACTCAGGCCCCATTCAAGGGCTGTGGCCTGCGGTTTCGCGGCCAACGGCTCTTGAGTAGGGCCTGTCTCGCTGCTGGGTGCGGGAGCCGACTTCTCTCGTCTCCTCCTTTGTTTTTATGGGGTGCTGGCGCCCGTATGTGACGCTCCGAGGTCGCCAACTGGGCACCGGTCCCAGACTCGGTGCCGGCTGCTCCGACGGGCACGGCCGGGCGCCAAAAGGCGCTGCAGAGGGTGTACTCGCTGCGCTCGGCGTCGTACTGCTTGCCGGTGCCGTGGCACCTGGTGCAGTCGGCGGCGTGCCGGTCGTCGTCCTCGCCGCGCAGGCAGGCGACGGGCTCGGCGTGGACGGGGATGCCGTCGTTCTGCCAGATGACCGGCTCGATGACCCAGCCCGATCCGCGGCAGCCGCCCGGGCAGTTCGGCGGGTGCGGGTCGTCGTCCTCGGTGTGCTGCTGGTACTGGCCGCGCAGCCAGGTGCGCGCGGCTTCGGCCGGCAGCGGCATCAGCCAGTCGGCGCGGCGCAGGGCGTTCGCGGCGGTCGCGGCCTGGGCGGCGGGGCGGGCGGCGGTGACGATCGCCTCCGCCCTCCTACCGGGCGCCGGCCGGAGGGTTAGCGGCGCGTACACGCCGAAGCCGGCGGTGCCGCCGGTACGGGGCGGGGTGATCCGCCCGTACCGGTGAGCGGCTGGCCGCCGTCCGCTCGGCGGGTGAGGCGGCCATCGGTTACCCGACCTGGCGCTGCGCGGGGACGGCCGCTTTGCGGTGCCGGTTGTTCCATGTGTCCATGACGTCCTTGGGGATGGAGCCGACCTGCGAGACGGCCATCCCCTGGGCGCGGGCCCAGGCCCGGATCTCGTTGCGCTGGCGCTTGCCGTCCGGGCACTGGCCGCTGGCGCCGGCGGTCGGCTTCGTCGCCTTGCCGCCGTTCTCCAGGTGCCGCAGCTTGGCCTGGGCCTTGGTCAGGGTCTGGGTGGCCTCGGCGACTTCCTGCTCGGCCTTCTCGATGGCGGCCGCGTCGCGCTGGAGCTGCTGGAGTTCGTTCAGGCCGGCGCGGGTGCGGACGGCAAGGTTGCGGATGCAAGCGGTATGGCTGTTCTCGCCCCAGGCCAGGGCGCCCAGGGCGCGCGCCAGCTGCGGGTCGACGTCCGGGATCTGGGATGCGCTGGCCTTGCGGTGGGCCTGGGTGAGTCCCTCGGTCTCGGCGATGGCGGCGATCTCGCCCGTGGTCACGTCGGGCAGCTGCGCGCGGATGTCGTCGACGGTGGCGCCGTTGTTGAGCATGTCGACGATGGCGGCACGGTACGCGTCGTTCACTTCGGCTCCTTCGGGACGGTGGTGGCGAATTCGCGGCGCAGCTTGGAGCGCCGGGTGCGGGTTGTGCCGGCCCAGATGGCGTTGCCGGCGTCGGTGGGGTGGTCGATGGCCCAGGCCAGGCACGCCTCGCGTGTGGCGAGGGGGCAGCGGCGGCAGGCCAGTTGAGCAGCGGCTCGGTCGTTGGAGTCGTCGCTGGTCCACCAGTCGGGGTCGGTGTCGGGGGCCTGGCAGGGCTCGGCGCCGGTGAAGCGGGGGAAGGGGGCGAGGCGGCCGCTCACGACGGGGTTCCGATCGGGCGGACCACGTGCATGTCGCCGTCGCGGTCGGCGTGGGTGTGGGCTCCGTCGCCGAGGCCGGCGGCCAGGTGGTCGGCGATGCGGGCGTTGTCGTGCCTGCTGGCGGAGACGGTCTGAAGCAAGGCGGCCGGGCGGCCGGCGCACTGGCGGCAGGCGGTCACGTTCTGGCGAGGCGGGGCGGTGGTCATGACTTCCGCTCCCCCTGCGGCCGGACGTTGCCGATGCCGCCCACGGTCGGCAGCAGGTGCTCGAACGGCTCCCAGGCCTCGAGCCAGTACATGTCCAAGACGTCGATGTGCAGTTCGTCGCCCTGGTCGACGTCACCCAGCTTGGTGTCCTGGCGGAGCAGGGCCGCCTGGTCGCTCTCCGCCGGGTCGCTGTCGATGTCCAGGTAGGTGACGAAGACGCTGGCAGGGGTGCGCTCCAGGATGTACAGCCGCCGGGCGGGGGCCTCTTCGAGGTCGACGTCGTCGCGGCGGACCCACATCTGGCGGGTAGCGGCCAGGACGGCCGGGTCGCCGGCGTCGGCCGCGTCGGTGATCCGCTGGTAGGCGCCCGCGCGGTCGAGCTGCTCGCGGTCGACGAGGTCTTGGACGGCGGCGGTGAGGTGGTCGCCCAGGGCCTGGGCGCCGATGAGGTCGATGAGGGACTTCAGGGTGCTCATGCCAAGCCCGCCTTTCGGGAGGTGCGGGGGCGGGGGGTGTGGGCGTCGACGGCGGCCAGGAGCCGCTGGAGGGCGGAGCCGCGCCGGGTGCTGCGGTGGGTGGCGGGCATGCTGCAGTTCCAGCAGTCGGCCTCTTCGCCGGTCCAGGCGACGAAGCACTGCTCGCGCTCGCAGACGGAATCCGGGGTGGTGTTCAGGCGGGGGCTGCGGTGGGCGATGGCGCGCATGATGGCCGCGGCGGTGCCCTGCCGGCGGTGCGGTCGGATGGTCGGGGCGTGCATGATGGGGTTTCTCCCTTCTCCGCTGCTGCGGGGTGAGGGGGCCCGGGGCGGTCGGCGGTTTCTCAGGCCTTGTGCGGCCGCCCCGGGGCGTGGTCAGAGGACGATCTGCTTCTTCTCGGCGCGGTCCCAGCGCAGCTCCCAGTCGGGGCGCAGTCCGCGGGCGGACCAGTCGACGCGGCTGGTGCCGGAGGGGATGGGCTGGCCGGACATGGCGTGCAGCTGGGCGATCTCGCAGGCACGCAGGGCGGCGGCGATGGCCTCGCCTTCGTTCTCGGCCAGGCCGGTGAAGACGTGGACGCCCTTGCGGGTCTTGTCCTGCCGGTGCTCGATGGGGACGTCGATCTCCCACACGGTGCGCGGGCCCATCACTCCTCGGCCTCCGGGTTGTAGACGGCGGTCAGGGTGAGAGGGGTGATGAGGTAGCCCGTGGAGCTGTCCTCCTCCATCTCGTTGTCCTCGCCGGGGTAGAACACGGCCAGCTCCTCGATCGCCTCGGCGTCGCCGAAGTCGGGGATCCAGGTGAGGATCGCGCCGGTGGGCAGGCCTTCGCGGGTACGGAGGTCCTCGCCGTGGGCGCGGGCGGCGTCGCGGTTGGTGTAGATGCCCAGCGGCAGTTGGCCGTGCTCGTACTCGGCGCGGTAGATGGTCGGCTCGACCGGCTCGCTGGGGGTGAGCTGGGTGATGCCGGGGAAGACGGCCTCGGCAGCGGCCAGGCGCTGCTCGAGCATTTCGATGTGGGGGAGCAGCTGGGCGATGTCCTGGGTCGGGTTGCCGGTGCCGGCGGCGGTGCGCAGGCGGATGTCGTGGACCAGGTCGCTGCGGTCGGTGGGGGCCGCGGGCGCCGTGCGGGTCAGGGTGTTCGGGGTCACGAGGTGCTCCGTTTCTGGTAGCGAGTGCTGGGCCGGGCTGTCCGGTCCCCGCGTCGTCCGGGCCAGTTGGTTTTGCAGTCCGGACAACACGGCCGGATGGGCAGCTCAGAGGAACAAGGCGAGGCGTGCCGAAGGTCAATCGGGCCGCCAACGAGAAGGGGGGCGCTGCCGGTGATGTCGATCGACGTCATCCGTGCGGTGAGGTGCTGGGCCAGGGCCGCGGTGAGACCGAGGGCCGCTGGAGGCTGTCCCTTGTACATGGGGGATCGACAGCCGGGGTGGCGCGGCGTCAGAGGCAGGCGGGCCGTCCGGGTTGGCATCGCGTGGTACGCGGAGGCGGTCACGCCTGCCCGTGGCTGGCTCGTTGGAGCTGGTTGGGTGGGAGGTGCTGAGGGCGGTCGGCTGAGTGGTTGGCGACCTGGCGGCCGGCCCCAGCGGTGGGTGCGCTAGCTGTACTTCTTGGTCTTCTTGAGGATGTAGTCGCGGGTTACTCCGAGGACGGCCACGGCGTCGGTGCGGGCACCGTGGTAGGCGCCATCCAGCGTTGCGGCGACGGTCCTCCAGTAGTCGGCTTCGGCGGCTTCCCGGACTCTCTCGGTCTCTTCGAAGATCTTGTCCCGCTTGGCCTTGGCGTCGGCAAGTGCTTTCTTCAGCTCTTCACGAGCCTGCTGGATGTCGTCGGGTCGGGGGGTCATGTTCTTGCTCCTCGCGGACATGAGGGACGATGGTTCCGGCCCCCTGCTCCGGTTGGAGCGGGTTGGGAGGCCCGGGGACGGTGGGCTGAGTTTGGCGACCTGGCCGCCGTCCCCGGGCGGAAGGTGGATCAGCCGTGGCGGTGCTGGAAGCGCTGGAGTTCCACAGTGGTCATGGACGCGGCGATCTGCTGGACGGTGGCGGCGTCGCCGTTGGCGGAAGCGCGCAGAAGGGCCCTGGCCTTGCCATGGCCGACGGCGGCCTGGGCGGCCTGGACAGTGACCTGGTTGAGGGCCTTGGCAAAGTCGTCGAGATTGCGGGTCATGATGGTCCCTTCAGTGGTTCGGCGGTGGGAGGGCCCGGGGTGGCTGGCTGAGTTGGCGACCTGGCAGCCGCCCCCGGACATTTGCAACACCTCAATAATGCAGACTGCGAGTATGCATTTCAAGAGTATGCATACATAGGGTCTGGTTTTCTTGTGTCCCCGCGGCGGGACCGCCTCGGCAGCAAGCCTGAACGCTCCAACGGCGTGCTGACGATCGTCCTTCTCGCCACCGAGGCTTAGAGGTCCTAACAAAGGCGTTGGACGTGGCGGTGGGTGATGAGGCAGGTGGCGAGGCCGAGGAAGGCTTCGTGGATGTCGTCGCGTCTCTCCCAGCGGATGCGCAGGCGGCGGAAGCCGTGCAGCCAGGAGATCGTGCGCTCGACGACCCAGCGGAAGATGCCCAGGCCGGAGCCGTGCGGCTGTCCGCGTTTGGCGATCACGGGCCGGATACCGCGTTTCCACACCAGCCGCCGGTACTTGTCGTGGTCGTAGCCGCGGTCGGCGAAGAGCATGTCCGGTCTTCTGCGTGGCCGTCCGACGACGCCGGCCACGGGTGGGACCTTGTCCGGCAGGGGCAGAAGTTGGGTGACGTCGTTGCGGTTGCCGCCGGTCAGCGACACCGCGAGCGGGACGCCCTGGCCATCGACAAGGACGTGGTGTTTGCTGCCCGGCCGTACGCGGTCGACCGGGCTGGGACCGCTTTTGGGCCCCTGCAGGCCGCCCGCACATGGGAGGAGTCGATCACCGCCCGAGACCAGTCCAGCTGCTTCGCCGACCGCAGCTTCTTCAGCAGCACCACGTGCAGCTGGTCCCACACGCCGGCCTCGTTCCAGGCGGCCAGGCGTCGCCAGCACGTCATGCCCGAACCAAAACCGAGCTCCTGCGGCAGATACTCCCACTGGATGCCGGTGTGCAGCACGAACAGAAGCCGACGGTCACCTGATCAACAACTTCTGTTAGGACCTCTAAGAACCCCTAACGAAATGATCTTCGAAGTGGTTGGATCACTCCGGGACTACTGATCCGGAGGTGTGCGGTGGCGCGGCCGAAGCCGTGGGAAGTCGACGACGAACTGTGGGCAGTGATCGAGCCGCTACTGCCCAAGGTTGAGCGCCGGACCCGACATCCTGGGCGCAAGCGGCATCCGGACCGGCTGGTGTTCCAGGGCATCCTGTTCGTGCTGCACACGGGGATCTCCTGGGAACACCTGCCGCAGGAACTCGGCTTCGGTTCGGGTATGACCTGCTGGCGGCGCCTGGCTGAGTGGACCGAGGCCGGCGTGTGGTGCCGACTGCATGACGTCCTCCTCGCCAAGCTCCGCAACGCCAACGCCCTGGACTTCTCCCGGGCGGCCGTCGACGGCTCCCACATCCGCGCGTTAAAGGGGGAGCCAAGACCGGACGAAGCCCTGTCGACCGGGGCAGAGCGGGCAGCAAGCACCACCTGATCACCGACGCCACCGGCATCCCGCTCGCCGCCACCCTGACTGGCGGCAATCGCAACGACGTCACCCAGCTCATTCCGCTGCTGCAGGCCGTGCCGCCGGTGCGGGGCAAACGCGGCCGGCCCCGGCGCCGCCCGGACGTGGTACTGGGTGATCGGGGTTACGACCACGACAAGTACCGCCGCCTGGTCTGGGACCTCGGGGTGAAGCCAGTGATCGCTCGCCGTGGTACCGAGCACGGATCCGGCCTGGGCACCCAGCGCTGGGTCGTAGAGCGCACGTTCGCCCACCTGCACTGATTCCGCCGTCTACGCATCCGCTGGGAGATACGCGACGACATCCACGAAGCCTTCCTCAGACTCGCGTGCGCGTTGATCTGCTGGAGGCGGCTCAGGTCGTGGCGCGGGCAACCCTAGAAGGGGGACCAGCAGGAACCGGGGGGAGGCGTGGGGCTAACACGATTCCCGCGACGCATTTCCAGCGGCCAGCGCTGGTCAATGACGGCCGCGGCCTCCTTGCAGGCGCTTCAGGCCGGCGCGGTCTTCCTCGGTCAGGGTCGCGGGGTGCCGGGTGAGCCAGCCGGTCACCTGCCGCACCGTCGGCGGCCGGGGCGGCGCCCCGGATGGAGCCCCGCGCAAGGTGGCGATGTGCGCGCGGACCATGCCGTAGGTGACAGGAGCTTGCTCGGCTATCAGCTCGCTGTGAAGTCGAGTGACGCTGGTGCATCCCTCGGCGAATCGCCGTTCCACATAGGGCTTGTAGGGGTCCAGTCTGCTGGGCCGGGGTTGGTTCTCTCGGATGGTGTCCTGCCAGCGGGCGGCGCTCGCGTATCGGAGCACGATGTTGAGGCCCCAGCCCAGGTGCCGGGCGATCGCCCGGCGTGAGTGGCCTTGGGCAAGCAGCTCGTGGACCAGGGCGTGCGCTGCCTTCTTCCGCTCGGCCCGCCGACCGACGGGCTCCGAGTCGTCCTGCGACCGGCCGGGAGCTGGGCGGGTGTCCTGCGGTGGCATGCCGTTGGGCGACGGGTTGCGCAGGCACTCGCGGTGGGCGGCGACGCAGGTCTCCACGGCCCGGCCGAGGCCCTGCCACAGATGGAACCGGTCAGCGACCTGCAGAGCGCCGGGGGCACCGCGCCGGGCGCCCTCGGGCGTAGGCGCCCGCCCGATCGCGGCAGATGATCTCCACGCCGGGATGGTGGATCAGCCAGGCGGCCAGCGGCCCGGCTTCACGCGTCGGGAGCACATCGACCACGCGATGGTCTTCGACGCTGGTCAAGACGGTGGAGTAGGTCTGGCCGCGGCGGATCGCGAAGTCGTCCACGCCCAGCACCCGCGGCGTGCTGAACTGCGGATCGGGCAATGCCATGACCCTGCGTAACAAGGTCATCCTCCCCGCTCCGAACCCCAGCTGGGCCGCCAGCCGGGCGCCGGCCTGCCCCGCCAAGGCGAGCCCCACTCGCTCCAGGGCGCGGTTGAGCCGCGTGGTGAACCGTGCGTACGGGGCGGTCAGCTGGAGGAATGGTTCGGCGAACGTCCGGCGCGGGCAGTCCGCCGACCCGCAGATGAAGCGTCGGACCGTCAGCCGGATCGCCAGGCCTTGCTCAGCGAGCGGAAGATCCTTCAGCCTGCGCTGGTAACGGTCGTGGACTCGGTCTGAGAAGCAGCCGCAGCCCGGACATGCCGCCCCGGCCGCGCGGCCTTTCGCCACCACCTCGACCGTGCCGAACGCGGCCGTGACCGCCTCGGCATCCACCTCGTCGATTCCATCGAATACCAGCGAGTCCCAGAACGGTGCATCGGTCTGCATGACCAGCACCATCACCGTCCACAACCGACCACAGCAGCCATCGACAGATACCTGAGGGAGCGTCAATTCCTAGCGTCCAACGCCAAGGCGTACGCGGTCTCACGCGAACCTGACCCTCACAATCGACGATCGGGGTAACGCTCCGCGACCGCTCCCCAAGATCTGTGCCAGAACCCCGTTCTCGTGGACAAAGCCAGGCAAGTGACCTCTCTCGCATGCCAGGTCCCCGCCACCGAGCCCGCGGTTCCTGCGTTTCCCGCTCTCTCCTGCGCGGCCGGGGAGGCCGGGCTTCAACCCGGGCAGGCGGCGTGGGCACGACGTCGACGGCCTGCTGCTGGCGTTCGTTGCGGGCGCCCTTCGGCTTCTCGCCGGGGCCAATGCGGTCGTCGCTCTGCAGGACGCGGCGCAGGCGTTCGTCGTGGGGAAGCTGTCACTTTTCGCTGGGGCCGACGCGCTCGTCGTTGTCGCACAGCTTGCCCGGTCCAGCGTGGCATCGCGGGCACATCATTCGGTACCAGTCGCCGCGTGGCACCTGGTGGTGCAGCCGGGCCGCGGTCTTCTTGCCCGCCCCCTTCACCTGGCCCTCCCGGTCGACCTTCGGCGGCCTAACACCAGGCGTACGAGGCGGCCTTCGGGCCCGTCGACGAGCGCTACTGGATCCCGGCCGCCGAGGCCGAGCGGCGCCGCCAAGTCCTCGACACCGCGTACGCCACCATCGGCATCACCGACCGCGGGGACAAGCGCCATCGACTACGCCGCGGCGTAGCCTCCGGCTCGGTCCTGGGGTGGCGGGGCGATCTGGTCCGGCTCCAGCCCCGCCTTGTGCGGGTGCACGCACGCCGGCGTCCGGTCGTCCAGGGTGTAGCGGAAGCCGTCGGCCGGGTCGAACGGGCACTCCCACAAGGGGCGCGGGTACACCACGAACGCCTCGCGCGGCAGGCGCTTCGACGGGCAGATGCCACATGCCGGATGGTCCTCACCCTGGGGCGAACGGCTCGCTCATGACGGCACGGTAGCCGAGCCGAGGCACTTGCCGGGACGGGAACACCCGAACGTGGACGGCGCTCACCCCACAGCGGTACGGGGTGAGCGCCGTCGCATGTCACGCCCTATCAGCCCCGCTCGGTCTAACCGGGGCAACGGGTGTCTCAGCACAGGATGTGACGCCGGTTCCTTGCCAGCAGCGGGTCCAGCGGACGGTGGCACACCTCGCACCGCAACCCGCCCGCCGGCACGCTCTGTCCTCCCGAGCTACGGCGAAGTGACAAGTAGCGGCGGTGAGGCACATGGGTGACAAAGCGCCAGGAGCATGGATAGCGGCGGCAATCGGCGGAAGGAAAGGGGGGTGAACCCGGTGTGGTGAGAGGGAGAGGTGCATGCGCGCGGTGAGGCGGGATGGCACACAACCGTTGACCCCGGACCCGTCGCGGTTCTACGACGGTGGCATCGACGCTTGCAAAGAGGAACAGGAAGAGGAAGTCCCACCCGACCCCGGCTCCCCTGTCCGGATCGAGCTGATCCGGACCTACGATGGCGACCGCGAGCGATTCAAGATGAAGCGCCGCATCGCCTACAACGACCGGCACGTCGGCGTTCTTCTGGTGCCCTCGGCCACCCGCACTTTCAAGAGCGATCTGACCTCGGTACCCGCCTGCTTCACCTGGCTCGTACCGAAGACCGGGAGGCATCTCCCTGCCACGTTGCTGCACGACGGACTGGTCCACGAAACAGCAGACCTGACGTACACCTCTGCCAGGGGCAAAAAGGTGCTGCGTGTGGAGGCCGACCGCGTATTGCGCGACGCGATGGCGGACGCTGGCACCGCGCCAATCCGGCGGTGGCTGGTGTGGTCGGGGGTTGCGCTGATGACGATGCTCCACGGCAAGGGCACGGGCTGGTCGAAAACACGGGAGTGGGTCTACCGCTTGATCGCGGGTGGGACTCTCGGCGTGATCCTTTTCCTCGGCATCTGGGCGGGCCTCGACCTCTTCGACGTCACCTGCATCACTGAGCTGCCCTGGATGGGCGACCGGCCCTGGTGGATCGAGCTCGTCGGGGGGCTGTCGGGTGCGGTCGTGATCTCGCTAGTGCTGGCGCTGGTGTTCTGGGGACGCTTCCGGATCGTCGGGGCGGTTGTGGGGGTGAGCCTGGCGGTGCTGCTGCCGGTCACGCTCGCGGTGCTCCTCGTTACCGGGATCTACCTGGTGGTGGAGGGGTTCACGTCGTGTGTGCCGAAGGTGGCCAAGCTGTTGGCCGGCGTGGCAGTAGCTGGACTGCTCTTCCTATTCGTCCTATTCGTCTTGGCTTACTACCAGCTAGGGGTCGATTGGGCGTTCTTCCAGCGATGATGCCGCCCTGTCATCTGCTGCATCGGCCCAGGAGGGCCTGGCGCACGTTCTGACGTTGATGTTCCTCACTGCCTGGGTCCGGGGCCTTCGCCCGGCCTGGAGGGCGGCGAAGTCGGCGCGGGCCTGTTCGACGGCTTCGGGGTGCGCCTCGCGCTTGGCGTGAGTGCGCCCAGGCGCACAGCGACGACAAAGGAAGCACGCGGCCGCGAAGGCCGGGCGTCCTGGGATGAGACAGGCACAAGCCACTTCCCGCCTCATCTGCCACCCCACCTGACCAGCAAGAATCAACCCGCATCTCCAGCAGCACGAGCACCACAACCCGGCGGTCTGAAAATCGCCGAATACACGGGCAATCCAGGTGAAAACGACCTCTTAGAAGTTCTTCGACTTCACGTGCCTGATCTGCGGTGAGCTCGCCAGCTGTCGGCCGCCTCCGCGATGAAGCGGAGGTCGTATCGATCATCTGGCCGATCTGCCGGGCCGTGCAGACGGTGGGCCCTGCGAATGGGTTGTCCATCATGAAGGAGTCGCGCCGGATGGTCTGCTCCAGTTTGAACTCGGCGGCGTTGAGAGGCCCCTGATACTCGTCGAGCAGCCACTGAGCTCCTTCTTCACCAAACTCCTCCGCTAGCTGGTCATCAGTGCAGAGCCGCTGATAGTCGGTATGCCTCCTCGTCATCGTGTTGGGGCTCGTCGTGCGCGGAGGCTTCCTTCTGGCTGGCTGGCGCTGCTTCGGCATCGGGCTCTTCCCATCCGGTAGGAGGTGCTCAGGTCGATAACGGAAAGGAGGATGGGTCGCAGCAGGCTTCACCCAGCCTGGCGCAGCGCAAGAGGGCCGGGCATACCGGTTTGGCCACCGCGTTCGGCGCGGGCACGACGGATTGCTGCTGCACGAACGGCTTCGACAGCCTGGCGTTGCTGGGAGTGGACGTCCTCCAGCGACGCCACCACCTCCTGCTCCTGCTCCTGCTCCTGCTCGACGTCGGGGAAGACCTGTTCGACGAGCTTGCGGCGGACCTGCTCCTGCCGTACGACGGCGGCCGCCGGGGCCGGTCCTCCCGCCGGGGCGCGGCGGCGGCACGGTGAGCGGCGAGGGCGCGGTGGTAGCCGACCGACGCGTTCTCCCGCGTCTTCACCGGCCCGGCCGGAACAACCGGCCGCAGGGCTGGTTCGTCGACTGCGGCTGGCGACGGCACCGTGGAGACGCGGGCGGCGGGCACCAGGACGTGCACGGTCCGGACGTTCGCGCCGGACACCTTCTCGTTGGCCGCCGCAATCAGCTTCGGTGCGCTCCAGCGCAGCTGCGTGCCATACGCAGGAGCGTCGGCGCGACGTCCAGGCGGCCGGTGTCCGCGTCGAAGCCCACGGCCTGGACGTGCCCGACGAGCTCGGGCGCGGTCGCAGCTCGGCACAGGCGAGGGAACGTGCTGCCGACCTCCGGGAGTGGCAGGTCCCCTCGTCGTACGAGCCGCTGCTGATTCAGGGGGTCAGGTCCAGTACGCGGACTGGCTCCCCTGCCCACCGGTGTGGGGCGGTGGTGGCGATGATCGCTCCGTCGGGCCGGTCCGCGGTGGGCTGGGCCGCGTACTGGCTGTGGGCGGCGGCCCAGGTCTCCTGCCGTGCGAGGGCGAGGGCGCCGGGCAGGTCCAGCTCGAGGACGGTGAGGCCGGGCAGGGAGGCCAAGTGCTCGGCGGTGCCGGGCCGGGTGCGGTCGGCTTCGACCAGAGCGCACGCCGGGGCGTACAGGAACCAGCCCGCTTCGGCGTGGGCGCGGTGGATCAGGCGGGAGGCGAGAACGTTGCCCTGGCCGGCCGCCACCATGGCGGTGTCGTCCAGGACGATGTGCACGGCATCGCTCACCGGGCGGCCGCCTGAGCCAGGCGCCGGTCCAGCTCCCTGTCCAGCTCCTGCTCCTCGGCAGCGGTCGGTGCGTAGCCGGTCCACTCCTTGAGTGCAGCCCGCGCCTTCTCGGCCCGCTCAGCCCGCTCGGCTGGGGTCAGCAGCGTCTCGGCCAAGCGAGCCAGGTAGGCGCGCAGGGACAGCCCCTCAGCGGCAGCTATGGCGGCCAGCCGATCCTTCGCTTCCTCGGGGATACGGACATTGGCGTCGGACATCATCATGCTCCTGAGTCCCAGGGGTACGGGTACGTACCCGTACCCTACTGCATGCGGGTGCCTTGGATGGTCCGCCGAGCTTACAACGCTCGCCCTCTACGGTCGGGTTCCACGACCCGATCGGCCACGGCCGCCTGCTGCTCACCTTCCTGGCCGCCGAATCAGGATCGATCTTCGGGCTCGGCGACGGTTGGATGTACGTCGAGCGCGTCACCTCGGACGCGCGGCCGAGGCCAGGCCGGATGCTGTACGCCACTGGGGCGTCGGCGCCGCCGCCCCGGCGTGGAGGGCGCGGTCCGGGCTTGGACTCGCTGCTGCGGCGCGATCTCGGGGTGGTCGACATTCCCGGGCTGCTGGCTCCATGTTCGCGGGCTCCACCCCAATGCCACCCTGACCAGCGATCCCAACCTCGCCGAGCTCCACCAGGCCGGACTGCGCCCCGGCACCACCGGATGGAAGTACGCGGCCGCGCTCGTCCACCCGCTCACCCCGCGCGGCATCCTGGCCACCGCCGCCAGCGTCGCCGCGGGCCTTCGCGGCCCCGGCGCCTGGCACCGCACCGCCGCCCTCACCGCCGTCTGCGCGACCGCGTACCTCGTCGGCGGCTGGCCCGCCCTTGTGTGCGGCGTCCTCGTACCGCAGCTACTGCTGTACCCGCAGCTCGCCTCGATGTCCCTCCTGGTCGAACACACCTGGTTCGAGGAGCACCGCACCGGCACCCGGCCCAGGTTGAAGCCGGCAACTGCCTGCGCCTGTACCCCCACAACCGCGCCCTGGTGGCCCTCACAGCGGCCACCTGGCTCCCGTACGGCTACCTCCACCACTACCCCCGACGGCCTGCTGCTCGGCACGGCCACCGTCGCCCACCGCCACCACCACGCACTCAACACGCCCGTCAGACAGCAGGCCGCACCCGCAGCAACACTCTGACAGCACGTACGGCTGCGGCCCCGAACCCTGTGCACGAGTTCGGGGCCGCAGCCGTGTACGGAAGAAGTCAGCTGGCGTCGGGGCTCCGGCCGACCAACTGCGTCAGCAGCTCAACGATCTGCGCCTGGTTGCGCTCCATCGCCTCAGCCAGACCGCGGACCTCGCCGACAAGGTCACTCACCTTGGCGTCGAGGTTGCCCACCTTCTGGTCCAGGTTGCCGACCTGGAGCCGCAGCGCGGTGAGGTCGCTCTTGACGATCCCGAACTCGCGATCGGTCCGTTCTGCGACGTCCTCGAAGCGGCGGGTGAGAGCGGCGAGCTCGCTCTGCGCGATGGGGTCCTCAGCCACGGGGGGGATCTCCTGCAAGATCAGGTGAAACGACGGTCATCAGGACGTCCACGATATCGCGGGTTCGGCATCCCAGAACCCGGCAAAAACATTGCCCCCCGCCACGGAGGGTTGGATGGCGCTCCCAGCGATCAAGGGGGCGCTCATGGCTCACGTATCCGTCCAGCGCAGCAACGACCTGCCGGCCTGCTCCCGCTGCCAGGGCCCGCTCATCATGGCCGCACGGATGCCTCAGCGCGATACCTTCGGCAAGCCGATCACCCTGGAGCTGTGCCGGCTCTGCGACGCCGGAGACACCGCCGCCGGCGCCTTGGTCCGCTTCTTCGCCTCCGGTGCGGGAAACGACACCTCCCGCGCCAAGGAGGGAGCCGAGCTCCTCCTGGACTTCCAGAAGGAAGCGATGGCCGCCCACGGATACGTGCTCATCGACAACCCGGATTCCGGCTCCCCCTACCCGCCCCACACCGGCACACCGCCCAAGGGCACCGGCTGACTCCAGCGCCTCAGCACTCGGCTCTCCTGCGTAGTGCCGCCCTGGACGACGTGAACCCGGCCCCGGTTGCGAGCGGCCCTTGGGGCGGGACCGGCCAGGTGATGACGGCGTTGACCGCTTCACCCGATCGAAGCGTCAGCCGCTGCGCCTCCTTGATCCTCAGCCGCGCTCCGGATGTCATCAGCGCGGGCAGCGTGAACGCCCGGCCGCGCGATGGAAGAAGCCCCCGCAGCTCCCTCGCCGAGGACCGGCCAGAAGCATCACCCGCGTACGACACCGTCAGCACCACCTCAACAAAGCGCTCACCGCCGGGGGCCGGTCCGGCGCGGAAAAGCAGCCATGCCTCCTCAGGCCGCCCTGGCCCTCACTGAAGACCGCCGCCGCTGCACCGGCGAATCCCACCAAGCCCTCAGCGCACTCCTCGAGGACGACAACCAGCCGCTTCCCGTCCCCGCAGCCCGCCGCCCGGAACAGGCGCTGCTGGAGACCGCGGTCTTCCTCGCCTGCTGCAAGATCGGCGGTGTCTGCGAGCACCCTCTGGGCATCGTCCAGGTCCGGCCAGATGAGGACCAGCTTGGCCTCCGGCTCGCCAATGAGCCATATGTGACCTACTACTGGGCCGAGTTCCTCCTCCCCCGGCTAAACGACTACGACGAATTCTCGAGCCCCCAGGACCGGATTATCGGCGTGCCCGGCCTCCGGTACCGCAGGGAGAGGGGCGGCATCTGCTTGTACCGCCCCGGCATGCCGGCCAGCATCCTGCTTACCGGCTTCAACCCCCACTGGTGGGATCGCGTCGTCGACCGCCTCGCCCCCGACTACGACCTGCTGCAGCCCAAGCCGGAGTGGACACCCGAGGAACGCGCCGCCTACGCCGCAGCCACCGCCTCGCCCTGCGATCCGCCCTCGATCTACTCGCCCCTGCTCCGCCGCATCCGGGCTACCGCCGGGCCAGGCCCGGTCAACAGCACTGATGCCTGGCACGCTGTAGGCGGCGACGTACGGCTGGAGACCACCGACGGCCCGCCGTGCCCTGACCTCATCCGGCTCCTGGGCGACGGCCCCACCGGAGTCGGCTGGGAAGTCGAACACAAACGATGCACCTGCCTGTGCGATCACACCCACGCAGACGTCGGATGCACCATCGACTTCCGCGAGCCCACCACCGGACATTCCGTGTACTACTCCAACGCCAAATGGGGCCGCACCCTCGATGACCGGCGCCGCGAGAGGATCGCGGAACTGAACCGCACGGCCTTCGCCTGACCCCAGCCGGGGACTACCTGACGGAGCCCACGACACTCTCACCGTCCTCAGTTCGCAGTGGAGCGTTCGTCGTCCAAGTGGGCCATGGCGTATCCGAGCTCGTCGGGATGGCGGGCGAGGCGGGCCATCACCCACGCGGTCTTCGCGTCCATCTCCTCGCCGAAGTCGGCGGCCAGGCGCCGTGCCTGCCACGTCGTGCGCGGGGCGAGCAACCAACCGGGACTTTCAGTCCCTGGCCGTTGACAGGAGATCTGCGGCCGTGACGCGATGGAGGTGTATCAGCACGTCGAACTGGCGCCCGAGCGAGGTTTGGTAGGGGTCCTCCGGCCAGGCGTTCCCGATGGAGCGGGTCAACCGCTTCGCCATCAGCCAGTCTCGCGTCGGCTCGGGCACGGCCCGCAGATCGACGTAGTAGTCCCGGCGCGAGACTCTCTCCAGCACCTCCTCATTGCTGCCCGCGCCCAGCGGCTTCACGGAGAAGCGACGGTAGGGCTCCTCAGGATCCGTCAGATCCATCGCGTTGAACGAGCCCTGCCCGAAGGTGTAACCGATGTTCACGTACTCGGCCCCGACCGTCTGGCGTATGAACTCCCCCTGGGTCTTCGGATACTGCTCAGGGTTGTCGGACTCGTAGGAGACATGGCCGTTGTGGGCCGACAACAGCATCCGGTGGTCGGTGTGCCGCTGCCACCACACAGTGTTCTCCGCCATGATCTGGTCGCGGTAGAGCATGGCCCGAGCGATTTTCTCCGGGTCGGAGAAGTCGTAGTACGCGTAGAGGGTGCCGGTCTGGGAGATGGCCCTGGCGTGCTGGAGGATCCACTCGTACGCCTGCCGGTCCTCGTCCGGCCCCTGCGCCTGAAGCAGCTCGTAGGCGCGCCGCACATCCACGGCCGTCCGCTCGCGCTCGGCGATGGGCTTGGCCATGTTCTCGTTGACGGTCTCCTCCACGCTCCCCGTCGGCCGGAGCTCGCGGTAAAGGCGGCGGAACTCCGGCAGCAGCTCCGGGTGGTGCGCGGACACATAGTCCGTGACCGCGTCGAAGAGCTCAGGTCCCGCGTAACCGTTGTCCTCACCCATGAACTGCACGGGGCGGTCGGGGTGGCGAACGTTGTGGGCGCGCATCCATCTCAGCAGATCGAGATACTCGCGGGTGTTCCATATCCGGTACGAGCTCTGGAACTCCTCCCGCATGAGCTTCTCCGGGTCGCCCTTCCCGTACAACAGGTACTCGTTGAGGACCAGGCCGGTGGACCAGGGCGCCTCGAGCGCGAAGGTGGTGAAGCCTTGCTCCTCGACGAGGTACCGGAAGACGCGGTGCTTCATCGTGAAGAACTGCCGAGAGCTGTGCGTAGCCTCACCCAGGCCGACGATCTTCGCCGAGCCGATCATGCGGCCGAGCGGGCGCAGATCGCTGCCGGGGGTGCCGGCCTCCGTGGAACGCAGCGGCTCCGCGACGCGCGCCAGTTCGCGCACCGGATCGGTGGTAGTCGTCGCGTTCGCGTGCGCCGGCCGGGCGGCGACCGTCAGCGTGCCGACCCCGAGCGTCAGCGCCAGCAGGAGTAGCAGTAACCGATGCAATCGATGTGATCTGTGAAATACAGGCATGGATCAAGGCTGCCGATGGGCGGCAGGTCCCGGGCAGCCTG
The DNA here is from genome assembly GCF_040300825.1 of Streptomyces sp. NPDC000229. Classification (NCBI taxonomy): domain Bacteria; kingdom Bacillati; phylum Actinomycetota; class Actinomycetes; order Kitasatosporales; family Streptomycetaceae; genus Streptomyces; species Streptomyces sp. NPDC000229. Next base: position 30,317 of record NZ_JBEPEL010000022.1, on the reverse strand, counting down.
CCACCTTCAGTTTTCCTCCTGGGGATAACCACAGGTCCGCTGTAGAGCAGATGCCACTCCGGGACCTGCCGCCTGCCTGCGGCGCCCCCAATCTCTTCTCCTGTCCCGGCATGATGACCCTCTCCTATTGAGTGCTACGACAGGCTAAGAGCTGCTACAAGGACGGCCCCAAGCATCGGTTGCCCTACGATGTGCCCGTCCAGCACGGTCGCCCGCCGGGCCTGCGCCACGCTCTTGTCGTCCGCCAGGCGCTCACACTCGACCCGTCGACGTCCGGCTGCGGGCACTGAACCGAGTCCCAGGGTGGAACAACCCGGCAGCGGGGTGGCGGACTACGGCGACCCAAGGCTGCGGCCGTTCGGACCGCGGACGGGGAACGAGCGGTCGACGGGCGGGCGGGCAGTCGCCGGACGGCACTCCGCCAGGGCGCCGGACCCCCACGCTAGGCCCGCGCCGGGGCTGGGAGGCGGAAGGCGGCGGTGCAACGACCGCAAGTGCGACCTGCGAGACTGGGCCGGAATTGGTTACGGTCCCGCTCTGGAATACCGAAGCTCGGCCTGACATGACGTATGGGGTGGGGAATGGCGAAGCATCGTTTGTCCCGGAAGAGCCGTTACATCGCTTTGGCCGCGACCGGTGTCGTTGTCGTGGCCGGTGCGGGCGTCGCGGCGCAGACCTCGGTGGCCGCTCCGGCGTGGCCGGCGCAGAAGACGTACACGGGTCGGGCGTTCGACGCCTGCACGGCGCCCTCGCTCACCGCGATGAAGGCGTGGAAGAAGGACGCCTACTACGGCGGTGTCGCCGTCTATGTCGGCGGCAAGAACCGTGGCTGCGCCCAGCCCAACTTGACCAAGTCCTGGGTGAAGTCGGTCGACACGCTCGGCTGGCGGGTCATCCCCCTGTACGTCGGTGCCCAGCCGCCCTGCCAGAAGAGCCGGAACAAGGAGAGGTTCACCGCGGCCACTGCGGCCTCGGTCGGGGTGAGTAACGCCAACGACGCGATCGCCAAGGCCTCGGCGCTCGGCATGAAGGCCGGCAGCCCCATCTACCTCAACATGGAGTCGTACGACATCGCCGACAAGGCCTGCAACGACGCCACCCTCACCTATGTGCGGTCCTTCACCAAGACACTGCGCGCCAAGACCTACCGCGCCGGCCTCTACGGCTTCAGCAGCTCCAGCGCCGCGGCGATCGCCACGGCCAAGGACCGCACGGACCTCCCCGGCAACCTCTGGTACGCCCTGTGGAACGGCCAGGAGACCACCACCAAGGACTGGCCCTGGGACCCGAAGCTGTACACCGGCCACAGCCGCGGGCACCAGTACAAGGCCAACAGCAAGGAGACCCGCGGCGGTCACACGATCAACGTCGACCGCAACGCCTGGGACGCCCCAGTCGCCATCATCGGCTGACCAACGGCCCACAATGGACCCCGTCGTCGCGGAGATGCTCCCTGGGTCGGGTGTTCGTTCAGTAGTGCTCGACGTCGGCCGCCGCATGCAGCGCGGGCTTGAGCTTGCGGTCGGTGCTTCGGGCCGAGGGTGAGGCGTCTCGACCACCGCGAGCACGTCGTGCGCGGACACCACGGCCCCCGCTTCCTCTGCGGGGGCCGCGGCATCGACGACAACCTGGGCCGGTGTGAGCAGTCCGTCGGGGACGATGACGTTGATCCCCTCGACATTCTGACCGGGATGCGTCCTGCACCGGCCGCACCCGCGCACCGGCCGGGAGATCAAACCGGGCGGCAAACAGCTCCTCCACACAGCCATGCGGCTCCGCCGCCGCCCAAGGACGCGGGTTGCGCACGTCCAGCCAGCGTTCCAGCGCGGCCCGGGTCAGCGCCGAGGTCTCGACCCACTCCCCCTCGACCGTGCCGCCGCCCTGCGGTCGCCGCTCGACGTACACCGCGGCGTTGTCCTCGCCCAGGTCCGTGGTGCGCAGCTCGACCAGCTCCCCGCTGCGCGCCGCGGTGTCCAGCTCCAGCGCGCGCACGGCCGTCAGCCGGGTCTGCGCCGGGGACATGGGCCCGGTGAGGTACTGGTCGAGCTGGCGGGCCAGGGCGGAGAGGGTGGCCGCCTCCGGTGCGGGCTGCAGCGGGATTTCCCCGCCGCCCAGGCGCAACGCGGGCAGGCCCAGCGCCTCGCGCAGCAGGTCGACGCACTTGCGGCGGATCTCGTTGGTCGCCTCCGACGTGGGCGGGAGACCGCCCTCGACCCGGCGGTGCCGCAGCGCCCCGGACTCCGCGAGCCGTACGTACGGCCCGAGCGCCTCTTCTTCCAGGAGCCGCCGCAGGCTGCGCCGGGCGCCGACCGGCAGCGCTCCCCGCTCCAGCGCCCGGTCCAGCTCCCCGCGGACCATGTCCAGCTGACGCCGACGGGCCGCGCTGGCGCCCAGGTCGTCGAGGAGCTGGTCGAGCGCGCGGACCGAGGGGAACTTCGACGTCTGCACGCCGCGATTGTCGCGCACGCAGCCGGGCCGGACCGGGGAGACGGCCGAGTTTCTGGACTTTCTGGACCCCCTTTTATGCGCGCACGCGTACGCGCGCGAGGCGGACCCTCACCGGTCCCGGCCCGTGAGCACGGCCAGCCAGCGCACCAGACCGGTGCGCACGGCCGCGAGCGCGAGCAGGCCCAGGCCCATGTCCCAGGGGGAGCCGGGGTCGAAGCCGTTCCCGCCGCAGTCGACGAGGAGGTCCAGGAGCAGCCCGGCCAGCAGCCAGGCGTACAGCTCCAGCCAGGGCCGGGCGGTGAGGTACGAGCCGATCGAGCGGCGGGGCAGATGGTCTTTGTGCCAGTTCATGGGCCGGGCCGTCACACCCGAAGTGGACACCCCACTGAGGAGGATGTGGGGGAGACTGGGGCGGCCCGGCGGTGCGCCCTGTGTCCGGCCGCCGCCGGGCCACTCCCCTACTGCTCGCGGGCTTCGGTGTTCTCCCGGACCGCCGCGGCGACGTCCAGCAGCGCGTACGCGACGGCCGCCAAGCCCTCGCCGATCACGTCGGTCTGCTTCTCCTCGCCCTCCCGGCCGGCCGCCGCGTCCGCCTTGCTCTCCGCGTAGTCGCCCCACACGCTCTTCTGCGTCATCCTCGCCCCTCTACCCGCGCCGCCGGTCGCTCCGGCGGGCGCCTGCACCCTCCCCCGCCGGGGCGCGGGTGAACCGCCCATGCCGTGAAGGGCTGTCGGGCTGCACGGAAGATCTCAGTGGGCACGGCTGTGGTCTGGGCACTGAAATCTTCCATGCGGAAGCTCATGGCGGTTTCGGCGCACTGGTGACTTCAGTATCCGGTGGCTGCGGCTTCTTGTTGAGTTCCCTGGTACGGGAGCCGCGGGGGACTGCCAATCAGCGTTTGACGCGGCTACGGACGGCCAGGACCGCCAGGCCCAGAAGGATGGGCTCGGTCACGCGGGATGCCATTTCGATGTACGTGCCGGCGGTGGTGAGGTCTTGGCCGGAGGAGCGGAACACGACCGAGTTAAGAGTGACGTTCAGGGCCTTCTCGAAGCGTTTGCACGTGAACTGGTCCTCCGTGGGATTTTGCAGAACACTCTTGTCGATCTTAAAAGTGACCTTGCCTCCGTCCACTGTGCCGGTCGCTTCCTGCTTCGGGGAGTCCTGAGGAAGCCCCAATCCCATCAGCAGCACGATGGTGACCAGCATGGCGGCAGCCAGCCAGCCCAGAGCTCGGAAAGCGCTCAGACCGTAGCCGGACAGCATCCAATAGCCATGCAACAGCACGTGTTCGACGGGGGTGGTGTCGGTGCGGTGTTCGACGGGGGTGGTGTCGGTGCGGTGTTCGACGGGGCTGGTGCGGGTGCGATCGTGGCGGCGCATCTCCATCTCGCCGTAATAGAAGTCCGCGGCCCCCGGCTCGTTCTTGCTGTCCTCGAACGCCTTGCGCAGCGCCCGGTACACCGCCGCCAGCTGCGCTGGCTCGGGTCCGGGCTCCGCCGCTGGCTCGGGTCCGGGCTCCGCCGCTGGCTCGGGTCCGGGCTCCGTCGCCGCCGGCTCGACGGGTCCGGGCTCCGTCGCGGCCGGCTCGACGGGTCCGGGCTCCGTCGCCGCCTTCCATCCTGAGAGAGCTGTCGGCTGGGTCGCGCGCCAGTGGTGTTCTTCGGCGAGGGTGCGGCGTGGCGTGAACCGTACCGGGTGCCAGTGCCGCCAGTGCCACCCGGGCGGGACGCTGGCGAAGGTGCAGCGTCCTTCCAGCCGGAGCTGATCGAGGTGAAAAGCCCCGGAGAACACACAGTCGGTCAGGTCGAGGTCGGCCAGGACCAGGTGCGCGGCGTCCACCCCGCGCACCGACTTCACCTGCACCTTGGTCGCGTTGCCTAGCAGATGGCGGTCCTCCACCTCCGCACCCTCTCTGATGCGGAAGCGGGCGGGATGGGAGGTGACCGCTACGGGGAAGGTAAGCACCGCGTCGCTGAGGTCCGTGGCGGCATAGCGCAGGCGTACCGTCGATGTCGCCTCCCACCGAGTCCTCCAAAAACGCACCTCAGGCGCCGCGATTTCCAGCGTCACTGGCGCTTCGAACACCGCACCGGACAGATCGACCGTCCCCTCACACACCACCGGCCCGAACCACGCCATCACGGCAAACTGCGCCTTGTAAAACGACGCCTTGCCGGAGAACTGCGCCCCGCCGAACCAGGCGTCGCGGAACTGCGCCCCTTTGAACGACACGTCGCCGCAGAACTGCGCCTCGGAGAACTTGGCGAGGCCGAAGTGGGCGTTTCCGGTGGTGGGGTCGTGCAGGGCGTCGAGGAGAGCCTTGAGGAGCGGTTGGGTGAAGGTGGTCCCGCGGTGGTCGATGTCAGCGCCGGGGGCCAGGCTCCTCAAATAGTCGGCACGGTGTCTCTCGGCCAGGTGGGCCAGGCAGCGGAGGTGACTGAGGACGCGGCGGCCGCGGCAGCCGACCCGGTCCTGGGCAGTGGCGTCGCGGCCGCAGTGCGGCCACTTGGGTTCGGTGCTTGGGCGCGTCATACCCCAAGAACGATCGAGCGCGGGGACGGGTAGTTGCTCCCCCGGTGCCGCCGCACCGAAATCTTCGGTGCGGGCACTGAAGGGCGTACTGAAGTGAATCGTGACTGAAATCTTCCGTGCGGTCCGACATGGGCTGTCGGGTAGCACAGAAGATTTCAGTGAGTGGGCGCACCGATCATCTCAGTGCCCGGCGGCTGTGGCGTCTTCGGTCTCTTCCGCAGAGAGGATAGGGGTCAGCGTTTGACGCGGCTACGGATGGCGAGGACGGCCAGGCCGAGGAGGACGGGTTCGGTCAGCCGGGAGGTCATCTCGGTGTAGGTGCCGGTCGTGGTGAGGTCTTGTCCGGAGGAGCGGAAGATCACCGAGTTGATCACCACCCGCAATGCCTTCTCGAACCGTTCGGTGGTGACGCGTGCGGTCAGCGGACCGGTGGGGTTGACCGGGGTGGGGATATCGGTGGTGAGAACGACCTTCTGCCCGACGGCGACCTGGCGGCCGGTGGTGGTCGGCTTCGGGTCGTCGGCGGGCAGGCCCCACAGCATCATCACCGCGATCGTGACGGCCATGGCCGCCCCCAGCCAGGCCAGTGCTCGAGTGGCGCGCAGTCCGTACCCAGACAGCGCCCAGTAGGCGGCGAGCAGCACGCGCTCGCCCCTGGGACGGGTGGTGTCGTGGCGGCGCATCTCGCACTCGCCGTAGTAGAAGTCGGCGGCGTCCGGCTCGTTTTTGCCGTCCTCCAGCGACTTGCGCAGCTGCCGATACAGCGCCGCCACCGCCGCCGGCTTCAGCTCGGGAGCGTCCTGCGGCGGGTCGGTCCAGCCCAAGGCGGTGGCCCGCCCGGGGTGGCGGGCGGTGCGCACCCGCCAGTGATGCTCCTCGGTCAAGGTGTTGCGCCGGCTCCACCGCCAGGTGAAGTACCAGCGCCGGCTGGTGGGGGTGGTGGCGAACGTGCACCAGCCGTCGACCTTCAGCTGGTCGAGGTGAACGGCGCCGGCGAACCGGCACCTGCTCAGGTCGATGTCGTGCAGCGCCAGGTAGGCGGCATCCACTCCGCCCACCGACGTCAGGCTCACACCAGGCTGTTGCTCGGACAACTGTGTCTCTGGCAACAGCCTGGAGTCCGAAGTGAACAGCGGGAAAGGGGTAGGGCGGGCCGCGACCAGCACCGGGTACTCGAAGACCGCGTCTCTCAGGTCCAGCTCGGCGTAGCGCAGATGCAGCGTGGCGGTCGATACCCATCGGGTGCGCGCACAGCTCACCTGGCGGGCGGCGATCTCCAACGTCACCGGCTGCTGGAACACCGCACCGTCCAACACCACTGTCTCACCGCACACCAGCGGCCCCAGGTGCGACGCCCTCTCAAACCGTGCCTTGTCGAAGCTGGCGTCGCTGCGGAAGGACGCACTGACAAACTCGGTGTCGCCGGAGAAGGACACCTCGATGAACTCGGCGCGGCCGTAGAAGGACGCCCAGTTGAATGTGGCGCCCCGGCTGAAGGACGCCCCGAAGAACCGGGTGCCGTTGTAGAAGGACGCTCCATCGAACCTGGCGCCGCCGGAGAAGGACGCTCCATCGAACCTGGCGCCGCCGGAGAAGGACGCCTTGGAAAACTCGGCGCCGTTGTAGAAGGACGCTCCATCGAACCTGGCGTCGCCGGAGAAGGACGCCTTGGAAAACTCGGCGCCGCCGGCGAAGGACGCCCAGGAGAACTCGGCTTTGCCGGTAAAGGTCGCGTCGCCGAACTCAGCGTCGCCGGAGAAGGACGCCGCGTCGAACCGGGCGTCGCCTATGTGGGGCCTACGGGTGGCGGGGTCGCGTAAGGCGCTGAGTAGTTGGTGCAGCAGTTCAGGGGTGAAAGGAGTGCCGCGGTGGTCGATGTCGGTGCCGGGTGACAGCGCCGCGAGGTAGGCGGCGCGGTCGGCCTCGTCCAGGTGGGTCAGGCAAGCGGTGTGGCCATCGACGCCGGTGCCGCGGCAGCCGACCGGATTGGCCGGCGTGGCGCCGTGGCCGCAGTGCTGAGTGCTGGATAGGGGTTCGGGCGCAGCAGAGGTCATACCTCAAGGACGTACCGGTGCCACCGGTCAGTTGCCAGACCAGCAGCAGCGGGCGGATGGCTGAGGACTGCGGTGCCCGGCTCAAGGACGCCCTGAAAAGATTCGTGCCTTACTGAAATCTTCGGTGCTGTCCAGCAGTCCGGATCCGGGGGTGGCGAGCTGTCCGGGACGTCGTCCGCGATTCGCGGACAAGGGTGATCGCGTGGGATGACCGTCCGCAGTTATCCGACGCGATCACCCGCCCGGCTACCGTTCCGTCATGACGACCGGATCCCGCCCGCGCTTCTCCGTCCGCACCGGGCTCGCCGCCGCCCCCGATCGCGACGGGCCCTTCGACGACGTCCCCGCGCACCTGCTCGCACCACTCCAGAAAGCCGTCCGTACCCGCTGGCATCGCCTCGTCCAGACCCCTGCCGAGCCCACCTCGGAGCCAGCGGGTAATCCAGCTTGATGAGGATCAGGGTGTGAGGTCGAGGACGCGGACCGGCTCGCCGATCCACCGGTCGGGGGTGGTGGTGCGATGATCGCCCTATCGGGGCGGTCCGGAGTCGGCTGGGCCGCGTACTGGCAGTGTGCCGCCGCCCAGGTGTCGTGCCGGGCCACGGCCAAGGCAGCCGGGAGGTCCAGGTCGAGCACGGTGATACCCGGCAGCGCGGCCAGGTGCTCCGCCGTGCCCGGCCGGGCACGGTCGGCTTCCACGAGTGCGCACGCGGGAGCGTACATGTACCAGCCGGCCTGGGCGTGGGCGCGGTGGATGAGGCGGGAGGCGAGAACGTTGCCCTAGCCGGCCGCGGCCATCGCCGTGTCGTCCAGGACGATGTGCATAGCGTCGCTCACCGGGCGGCCGCCTGGGCCAGGCGACGGTCCAGCTCGCTGTCGAGGTCCTGCTCCTCACCGCGGGTGGGCGCGTAGCCGTTCCACTCCTTCAGCGCGGCCCGGGCCTGCTCGGCCCGCGCGGCACGCTCGTCCGGGGTGAGGAGGGCTTCGGCGAGCCGGGCCAGGTAGGCGCGCAGCGACATGCCCTCCGCCGCAGCTATGGCCGCGAGCCGGTCGCGGGTTTCCTCGGGAATGCGGACATTGGCGTCAGGCACCATCGGGCTCCCTCCACACAAACAGGGTACGGGTACGTACCCGTACCCATGCTATTGCCATGCGTTGAATTCAGCCACGAGCCTGTTGTGTGGCTAGAGCCAGTGCAATGCTTCCACCAGCGGTGATCCCCGATCCGGGGGCCGCCCTCCCTGGCTCACCCAGGTCACCTTGGCGCGGCCGCGCCCTCCGTCCCCGCCTCCCCACGGGAGGGCCGACGCCTGTCTGCGGGGACCGGCCAGGTGGCGACGGTGCTTCACCCGATCGAAGCGTCAGCCGCTGCGCCGGCGGCACGTGCAGAGCGCCTCTTCCTGCCTGATTCCTCGTCTGCATTGGCCGAGAGGACGCCCTTGCCCGGGAGAATCGGCCGGCTGCATGCATCCCCCGATCCGCCGGCGTGCCGCGGTCAGGCAGAGGGGTGCCGTCTGGTGCCGCCGCCGCTGCCGTTCAGCGGGATCAGCGTCTCCAGATGAGCACCCTTGACCCAGGAGCCCAGCAGGTCGCGGTGCATCGCCACGACGTCCTGGCGCAGTGCCAGACCCAGCGCGTCCCTCGTGAACGCGCGGCAGGTGGTAACGAACAAGGCGACGTCCGCGCCGTGCTCGAGACGTGCGGTGCCGACGAACTTCTGCATGTCCTGCGAGGACACGCTCCGGTGCGGCGCGTATTTCTTGCACTGCACGACCAGCTTTCGGCCGTCGGCCAGGTAGCCGACCACGTCCGCGCCCAGGTCGCCGCTCTTACCGCTGACGACGACCTTCGTGCAACCATCCCGTCGGCACAGCTCCGCGATGTACGTCTCGAACTCCTGCCACGACAAGGCATCGACCTCGGCCATGGACAACTCGCGCACCCGGGCCTCCTCCTGTGCCCGCCACGCACGGTCCTGGCCGACCGCCAGGCGGTGTGCCCGCAGCAACGCCCAGCCGGCCCCGCCCACTACGGCCGCGGCGAGTACGGCCACCAGGACGGGCCACACCTTCGACCAGTTCCCGACAACCCACACCACTGCGGCCAGCACCGCCACCGCACCCCAGCCCTGCAGCTGCCTGCGTGTCCGTTTCTTCAAGCGCCGGCGCTGTCGACGTGCCATCACTCCCCCGCTCCCCAGACCCGTGCCCCGCAGTGCGCGCCAGCGGGCGCCGTCCGGCCCGTGCGTGTGCCAGGGCTCATCGGCCGGCCTGGGTGACGCCGCTCGCAAGCTGTCCCACGATGTTTAAGATTCCCTGACCCGCCGGGGTGGGTGCGATCAGGACGCCCAGGGCCAGGATGATGACGGCAGTGGTCCTCTCCTCGTTCCGGCTGCGGGCCTGCGTACGGCGGCGCAGCCGGAAGAAGACTATGACTGCGAGCAGCACGGCCACGTTGATGGTCAGCAACCGTCCAGACCTCCCCCAACGATCGGCCACCACAGGCGGGGGCGGCAGCGCGCACCCCAGCGTTCTTGTGTAGCGGGGCCTGATTGATGTTGGAGGCGGGTTGCCGACGAATGGCACAAAGCCATCGGACCTGGCCGAATACAGCGCGGCGGATCAGTCGTCGGCTCGATCCGCTCGTCATGGCCGTACTCGCGCCGGACCTCCTTGCCGCCCGGCTCGCCCGCGTCGGTGCAGTCCTGCCCGGCCTTCGCGCCGCAGAGCGGGCAGCGCTGGCGGATCCAGAACCGGCGGGCGACCTTCTCGTGCAGGGGAACCTTCCGGCCCGTCGGGCGGGGCTGGACCGGCTGCACCGCCTTCGAGACGCACTCGCCGGGCAGGCGCCGCCACGCGTCATACCGGCGCTGCTTCCGCTGCCCTTCTTTGAACTCCCCATCGCAGCTGGCGCACTTCTTCACCGACTTCCCCGTCTCCCGGGGGTTGGCGCGGGCGGGGTCGTACGATTCCCAGGACAGCCGCAGGACCAAGGCTGGCCGGGTCTCCTGGGTGCCGTCGCGGCGCACGATGGTGACGTCCGAAGCCGACGGCCGGGCAGGGCTGCCCCAGCTCGTTCGGCGCGGGCCTGACGCAGCGCGACGCCAGCGGCCGCCGTGGCGGGGCGGGCCTTCACGGGCGCGGGCGCCAGGACGTGGACAGCGCGAACGTTTGCACCCTGCACGCGCTCGTTGGCTGCCGATGTGTTCTTTACGTCGTAAAGCATCGGCTGGGCTGGAGCCGGTCGGCCGGACGCCGGTACGCCAAGTGGGGGAAGCGGCGGTGTCCGTCCGTGTGTCAGCCTGTTGAACGCGGCATGCCGTCCTCACGCCCTCGCCGCCGCGCGCCGCGGCCGCCAGTTGTCAAACGCCCGCACGCTCCGCTGACCGGCGAGTTCGCCGCCGACCCGACCGTGTGCCATCACGCCTACCAGGTCGTGATCGACTTCGGCTTCGTTGCCGTCGACGCCATCGCAAACCTCCTTCCCCAGGAGGAATCCCTCGCGCTGGCCCAGCGCATGGGGTTCTGCGACTGCGGCCGCTTCACCCTGGACGCCCTCAAGGCCGCGCTGCCCGCGCTGCTGGCCCGGACCTCTGCCAAGCGGCTGCGCGGCCAGCTCCTGGTGCACGCCGACGAGAAGACGTTGGCCGCCCTGGCGGTCGACGGCACTGTGACCGTCGCCGACGTGCCCGCCATCCTGCGGCACCGCCGGGTCTGGGCCGGGCTGATCTCCGCTCTGGCATGGCACCCCGGCCAGTTCGAGTCGGCGATCGCGCTCCTGTCCCGTCTCCCGAGCACGAGGTGGAACAGGTCGTCCGGAACTGGGACCCCGACCGCTACACCCGCGCCAAGGGCGCCGCGCCGGCCCCGCCCGTGCCGCCAGAACTGTTCGACGCCATCCTGGAAGCCTGCCTCACACCGCTCGCCGCGTACCTTCTTCACCCCGAGCCGGAAGAGGGCTGGGAGGCCGTGTCCGCGTTCTCGAAGGACTGGTCGCTGGAGCTGGGCGGCCGCGCCGGCTGGGCGATGCTGGCCCGGTGTCCCCAGCGGTGGGCGCAGCTCACCGCGCACCCCGTGTTCGGGGCGGCTGTCCAGCACCTGCTGCTGGACCAGGCCGAGTCGCAGGCCCTCGAGGACGCCCGGCTTCGCGCCGCCGACCCGGATGGCGAGGAACTCCCCGCCGCCCCGGCGCCCGCTCTCAGCGAGGATCTGCTGCTCGCCTGCCTTCCGGCCTTGTGCCTGCCCGAGCTGGCTGACCTGCCCAACCCGCAGGTGACCGCCCGCCGGACCCTGCACCACCTCGCAAACCGCGTCCGCAACAACCCGCGCCCGGTCGACCTCGCCGCCGACCAGCTGCACGCCGCCGCCGACGCGCTCGTCATCCGCGGCCAGCTGCTCACCTGGGCTGACAAGCAGGAGGGCGACCACGAGTTCGACGGCCGTGCCCTCCGCCTCGCCGAGGACCTGGCCCTCCTCAGCACCAACCCCGACCACCTCGCCGGGGCCTGCGCCCAGCTCACCCGGCTCGATCAGCCGGCCGTCGTCTCCCCCACGCCGAGCCGGACCCTGATCCGCGTCCTCGACAACGTCGATCCAAACCACGACCGCCCAGCCCGGCTCCTGGAACGCCACTACGAGCACCGCCGGGTCCAGGCCCTGGCCACCCTCGCTGCCAACCCGCACACCCCGCGCACCGCCGTCGTGGACGTCCTGAACGGGCTCACCCCGCCGAGCTGGCCTGGATCGCCGAGAAGGCCGGCGGGCCCGACTGGTTCCTGGCCGCGGCGGCCGCCGTCCCGGTGCCCGAAGACGAGGACGACGGTGTGGTGCGGCTGGTGGACGACGACGAACTCGGCAAGCACCCCGATCCCCGCGGCCGTCCTGCAGTCCTGACTCGACTCCCCCGCCACCGGTGAGATCCTCTCCCGCTCCGAGGTCTACCGCGCCGTCGTGAAGCCCCGCTACCGCACCCTGAAGCACCTGCGCCAGATCCCCGCCGACGAGGTTCTCGCCCGCCACGAACCCGACGTCGCCCTGGAAATCTTGCTGGACCACTGCGGGCGCAGCACGGGACGGTGGGAGGCCCTCGCCGCCGCCATGACCTTCGACTACGACGACGAGAAGATCGCCTTCGGTCGCTCCTCGACTCCCTGGACCCCGCGCCCGCCCACACGCGCACGTCCTGAGCGGGGTGCTTCGCCAACCACCCGCTCTTGTGCAGCCGCCCCGCCAGCGCCGACCAGCGCTTGGCGTCCGCAGGCCGGGGCCGCCCGGCCCGTCGCCACAGGCACGGACGTGCTGCAGTTCTCCGACCAGCGGGTCGCCGCCGTTGGCCCGGTTCCGGCTCCCACGCCCGGCACCCGCGCGACGCCGCCCGCCACGGGCGAAGATCGCCTAACGGGTCATCCCATACGGACCTGCGGCCCGGTGCATCACTCATCCCCGGCCTTGTCCCGCCGCGCCTGCCTCGTCTGGCCCGGCCGGGCAGCCGGGCAGCCGGCGCGAAGACGTCGAGCCCCAGGGACGGCGTACGGCGGCGCGACTGCGGCGGCAAGGCGTCCGGACTGCGGCCGGCGTCGGCGTGGACCAGCCGGGCTGCGGGTGCTCGGAGCCCGAAGCCGGTACGGCTGCATGGGCCCGGTCCAGGTGGGTGGTGGCGAGCAGTTGGGGGCGCGGGAACGCCGCGGCGGCTCTGTGGCGAGCCAGCACCAGCCAACGAACTGGGGGTTTCAGCGGTCGGCTGAAGGGGCGGCGGCACACGGCCAGGCGGCGGGCCGCAGCTGGCTGGGGGACCGGCAGCCGGTCGGAGGGGTCGACGGCTGGCGGGTAGCCAGTGCGGGGCTGTGTGCCGTCAGGTGGCTGGCAGCTGGACCCGTGTCGGCCCTCGGTGGGCAGCGCGTGGCGGGCAGCGGTGGTACGACGTCGAAGGCCTGGTGTCGCGTGTCCTGCTCACCGAAGACGCCGTTGTCCAGTGTGAGGCACATGGGGTGCAGCAAGTGGAGGGTGAGCGGTGAGCTACTACGGCGGTGGCCGTGACTGGGCAATGATCGGTGCCAAGCGGCGCGCAGAGGAGCAGGCATCGAGGGCCCATTCCGACGCGCGGCAGTGGAGGGAGCGGGCAGAGGCCCTCGCAGCCCTGGTCTACGAGACGGCCGACCGAACGCATCCGGCCCACACCGCCGGCGACTGTCAATGCCGTGGTTGCTGGGAGCGACGCGTAGCCCAGCTCTTCGGTGTGGGGGCCGTTCCTCGCTCAGCTTCGAGCGGAGGACAGGCGGACGCGTTCTGGAACTTGGTCAACAAGGTGTCTCGCGAAGCCGAGGAACGCCGCAAGCAGTCTTAGCCGATCGCCCTCGTGCGCAGAGCAGTCGGCCCTTTGCCGCATATCTGTGGGGCCCTCACGGACTAGGTGCTGCTCCCACACATGCGCGTGCGACCGCTGAGGGACGGGTCTCTCAGCGGGCGCGGAGCGGCTTATGCCGGTGCGGGTGGCGGTGGTGGTCAGTAGTCCGTGCGGGGTGCGTGGTCGAAAAAGCGGTTGTCGGTGTCGACGGAGATGTCGCGGACGCCGGGGTAGGCGCGGGGCAGGGGGTCGTTGGTGGCGGCGATCACCTGACAGCCGTATCCGTCCGCCGAGGGGTCCCCGGCGACGTCGATGAGGGTGTCGATGAGCCGCAGTCCGGTGGCCTGGTCGACGGCCCCGAGATCGGCGAGCGGCGAGTCGACGATCAGCAGCGGGGGAACGTGGACGGTTGCCTCGGTGCGGCCGAGGTCGCGCAGGGCCAGCAGCATCGCGACGTTGGTGACGACTTTGGGGCTGCCGGCGACGGAGCTCTCGCTGAAGGCCTTGTCGGGCTGGTCGCGTTCCTTGACACGGGTGGTGAAGTCAGCGGGGTTGATGTGGGCGGTCTCGACATCGGGGTTGATCTGCTGCAGCCGGATGAGGAAGAACTCGGTCCAGCGGGCAATGAGCTCCTTACGCCGTACTTCGTGCGCGGTGAGGGCGGCGTCCCGGGCGGCCTTGGCGTCCTCCATCGCAGTCTTGGCGATGTCGACCACCTTCTGCTGATCGGTGAGGTAGGTGAAGGAGTCCAGCCACTGCTTGAGCCGGGCGACGTCGCGGCTCAGTCCGTGAGCGGTCTTCTCGGCCTGCTGGGCGGCGGCTCGGGCCGGCTGCAGGCTGTCTTGGTCGTAGGCGTCGCGGGCCTTGAGCGCGGCGGCGACCGCCTCCTCAGCCCGGCCCGCTGCCGCCGAGGCGGAGGTCAAGGCGTCTCGCAGGCTCTGCAGCTTCAGTCTTAGGCGCTCGCTCTTCGCGCGGGCGGCGGCGATCTTCCGCTCGCGTTGGTCGGCGGCGTCTGGGCAGAGCTGCCCGCACTGCCGGCACCGACCCGGCTCCCGCTCGGGCAGGGCCTGGCCGCACCGAGAGCAATCCTCGGCGGGCGGCTCAAGCAGCTCGCCGAGGGCGCCTTCGGCCCGGGCGTGCTCGGCGGTCGCGCCGTGCAGCTTCTCATGAGCCGCCGTGGCCTTCTTGCCGGCCTTACGGCGGTCGGCGTCGGCCTCCTTGTGCATGGCGACGAGCCGACCGTGCTCCCCGATCGCGGCCTTCAGGGCCGCGTCAGCCCTCTGCCAGGCCTCGGCCGCCGCGGTGTGCTCGCGTTGTTTCTGCTCAAGGTCAGCGCGGAGCCGGTCCGGGTCGGCGACGCTGCCCCTGTCCCGCAGCTTTTTGTACGACGCAAGTTCCGCCTTGGCCTTGGTGAAGCGGGAGGTGGTCTCGGCGGCGTTCTTCTCCAGGCCGGCGAGGTCCGGATTCCACAGGCCCAAGATGGCCTCCAGCGCCAGGATGCGCTCCTCGTCCTTCCCGCCGCCCAGGAAGGCGAAGGCGATGGTGTGCTGCCGCAGCGCCAGGACGGTGTTGTAGTAGGTATCCAGTTCCAGGCGGGTGGTGCCGCGGGCCGCCCGCGGCAGGCCCAGGAGGTCCTGGACGAAGGCGCCGGCGGTCACCTCCCCGGCCTTCGTGCTCTTCACCGGCAGCGAGTGCTCGGTGTCGTCGTCGAGGTTCTTCAGCGACACCCGTGCCTTCGGGTTGGCGGGGCTGCGGGTGGCCTGCCAGCGAGTGCCGGCAACGCGGAAGGTGAGCCGGATCTGGGCGCAGGCGGCAACCTCCGGCATGATCGTCGCCGTCGTCAGGCCCAGCGGGTAGAGCAGCGCTTCCAAGGCGGTGGACTTCCCCGCTCCGGAGTGGCCCACCAGGAAGGTCACCAGGCCTTTGAAGTAGCGGACCTGCCAGACCTCCCCTCGCCGGAACTCCAGCTTCTCGATTACAAATGATGGACCCACCGGGCCTCCCTCACCCTCGGAAACGGCTGCTCACCCCCTGAAACGACCATCGGCCGAACGAGTGACGGCCGGGCCGACGAGCGGAGACGGAGCCGCGTCCTCACGACGTCGGCTCATGCCACCTCACCGGCCGCTTGCCGCGGGGAAGGCGCCGAGGCCACGGTCGCCCCCGCTCGTTCGGCGCGGGCCCGGCGCAGCGCGGCGGCCTCCGTGGCTGCGGCCTGGCGGTGCGCATCAATCGCGCGGCGGTAGCCGGCCGATGGAGCTGAGTATGGCGTGGGCGCGGCGGGCGTGGGCGGAGGCGGGGCCGGGTCGGCGGCCGCTATGGCGGGGCCGGTCTACCCGGGGGCGGGTGGCAGGACGTGCAGGGTGCGCACGCGCGCGTCGGGCACCTGCTCGTTGGCTGCCGCGATCAGCTTCGGCGCGATCCAGCGCACCTTCGTGCCGTACGCCGGGGCGTCGGGGGCGACGTCCAGGCGGCCGGTGTCCGCGTCGAACTTCACCGCCTGGACATGCCCGGCGAGTTCGGGCGCGGCCGCGGCGAGGACGGCCTCCCACTGGACAAGGACGCTGCCGCCGGCGGCCGGGGCGACCAGACCGCGCTCGATCATCATCATCGTGATCGCCGCCCCAGCCCAAGCGGCTCGCGGCCGTCCCGCCGCAGAACCGTGCCGCGCCGTTTCGGCTTCGTCGTACGGCCAGCGCCGTTCTTCTTCACCAAAGCTGTAGCAGTGGGTGCCCGCCCGACCAGCGCTCTGCCGCGACCTCGCAGCCCGCGCCGAAGTCGCCCTCCAACTCGTCGACGGCGAAGCCGGCCTGTCCACCGTAGACCTACTCGAGCCGCCTCGCTGAGCACAGCCGGGCGGCCGCCTCCTCACCCGTTGGGGTCACAGATGCTGTGGCACCTTGCCCCGCCGATGCGACCGTGTCTGCCCGGCCCGACCTAACGATCGCCGTCAGCGCGACGCGGCGCCCGTCCTTCTCCGCGCGGGCCTTGCACAGCGACGGCGGCCCCGGTCGCCTAACTGATCGTTTCAGAATGAGTTGAGCTGCGGGTCTTGTGTTCGACGATCTTGGTCGGCAGGGTGTCCGGGGTGCGCACTGATCTTGTTCCTGACGACCTGTGGGAGCGGGTGGCCCCGCTGCTGCCGCCCGCTCCTGAGCGGCGCCGCCGCTATCCCGAGCGGCTACGCGTTTCCTGACCGAGCGGCACTTACCGGCGTCATGTACGTTCTGCGGACCGGTGTCGCATGGCGTGATGTCCCCGCGGAGATGGTGGGCTGCTCCGGTGTGACGGCCTGGCGTCGGCTGCGGGACTGGACCGAGGCCGGCGTGTGGCCGCGCCTGCATGCTGCCCTGCTGACCGAGCTGCGCCGCGCCGGTCTGCTGGACCTGGACGACTGCTCCGTGGACGGGTCGCACGTCCAGGCTCTCAAAGGGGGGATCACGTCGGCCCCTCACCCGTCGACCGCGCCCGCCCCGGCTCCAAGCACCACCTGATTGTCGACCGTCACGGAACCCCGCTCGCCGTCACCCTCACCGGCGGCAACCGGCACGACGTCACCCAGCTCCTGCCGCTACTCGACGCCGTCCCGTCGATCCGGGGCCGGCGGGGACGTCCCCGCCACAAGCCCCGGCGTCTATATGCCGACCGGGGCTACGACTTTGACAAGTACCGCCGCCTGCTGTGGAAACAGGGCATCAAGCCGTTGATCGCGCGACGCGGCGTCGCCCACGGGTCCGGACTGGGCAAGGTGCGCTGGGTCGTCGGACGAGCCTTCGCCTGGCTGCACCAGTTCAAACGACTCCGCACTCGCTACGAACGACGAGCCGATCTCCATCAGGGCCTGCTCGAACTGGCCTGCAGTCTCATATGCCTGCGCCGCCTGCGCACCTCATCCTGAAGCGATCAGTTGGCTACGCTGAACCACCCCGGCCGTACCTCGTCCAGAAGCGGTTGCAGCGACCGCACTGCGGACCGCAGGTCCTGATCCGTGACCTCAAGAGGCTCCGGCAGGCTCAGCCCGTACCAGCGCAGCCGCCAGAGGTCGAAGACTTCGCTTCCGTCGGCTGCGAAGTCCACATCGACCTCAGTGCCGTTGTCGCACACGAAGCGGCACCCTGCCCCATGAACCGAGTAGGAGTAGGTGCCGACGTGCCCACTCCGGTTGATCCGGCGCGAACGGGACAGGCCGACGACATCCGCCAGTCGCTCAAGCGAGGGGATCGCCCCCCTCATGGCCTCGTCAATCGCGTTCAGAGCGTGGACGTAACCGAGCACGAGGTCCCGCGCAGCCCCAACCCGTTCCATACGGCGTCATCCCCCCTGAGCCCGTGGCTGAAGGGATTGTTCCATGGGGTCGCCAGCGTCCCTGCAGGACGGCATTCTGAAACGATCAGTAAGGCCAGGTGGCGTGGTCGAACCCCTGGAAGTACTCGTGCTCTCTACGGATGCGACGCGGTCTAGCGTCCGCACGCTGAGTCATCAGACAATCACCGCAATGATGTCCGGGCTTGTAGGGGGAGGACGCATGGGCGTGTTGTGGAAGCTGGAGCCGGCGACGGCGGCCAAGCACCGGCTGTACCAGCGCTACCTGGACGCCTGGTGGCCGATCCTCTTGCAGACGTCCCAGAAGACGGGGTACTCCCGGCCGCGGGTGACACTGCTGGACGCGTTCGCTGGCCCCGGCCGGTACGAAGACGGGGAGGCCGGCTCCCCGGTCTTCATCCTCGACCGCCTGCTCCACCACCACGCCGTAGACCGCATGAATCTCAGCCCCCAGCGAGTCCACCTGGTCTTCATCGAGAAGGACCGGGCCCGCCACGACCACCTGCTCGCCGAATTGCGCTCCCGGTTCGGCACACTCAAGGACCTGCCGGTGCGGGTGGAAGTACGCCGCGGCGAGGCAGGCCGGGACAGCCTGCCGATCCTGGATGAACTCGGGGCCTGGGGTCACCCCATTCTGGGGATCTTTGACAGCTGGGGAAGTGTCAATGTCCCCCTGGACGTCATGTCGCGCATCGCCCGCAACAAGTCCAGCGAAGTCATCACCACCTTCGGCCCCAACTGGTTCAGCCGCCGCGAGGAACTCAACGCCGACATCCTCGACACCGTGTTCGGCGGCCGCAGCTTTTGGACGCCGGCCGCGGACGAGCTGCGCCCGGACGAGCGTTGGCGCGTCTGGCTCCAGACCTTCCGTGATGCCCTGCGCCGAGCAGGCTTCGGCTACCAGCTGCACTTCAAACTCGAGCCCCGCACTGGCCAGCCGCTCTACCTCGTCTTCGGCACCGGAAGCTCCAAGGGGCTTGAGGCGATGAAGGACGCCATGTGGAAGGTGGACGACCGCGATGGCGAGAGCTTCCGCGACCCCCGCAACCGCGGTGTCGAAGCCGACGGACAGCTCGACATCTTCCAGCTCGCCGAGCTGTCCAACCCCGAACTGCTGGAGTTGGTCGGACAGCGCCTGGCGATCGGGCCCACGACGGTGGAAGAGATTGGGAACTGGCTGCTGACGGAGACTGCTCGCTGGATGCCCAAACACGCGCTCAAGGCGGCGAGGGAGATGGTGCAGAGCGGATCCGTCAGCCTGGCTTCCCCCGGTCGGCTGACGTCCAAGAGCCGGGTCATCCTGTCTGCACCCGTTCGGTCATAGCAGTCGGTTCTAGGTCCGGCAGTCCAGGAGGCGGCCGCTTTGAGTAGACGATCGGTCATGAGGGCTCGAGATCCGTGCCGATCTCCAGTGCTGATGAGCGGGTCTGCTCATCCAGAGATTCGCGGCGACTTGACGCTCGTCGATCCTGATCGAGGACGGTGACAACCTCATCTCGCAGCCGTGCGAGCACGGATCCGAGATCCGATCCAGCGGGAGACTGGGTCGGCAGGGTGTTGTTGCGGGCAGCCACGACAAGTTTCTGCACTTCCAGCGCGATGCGAGCTTGCTCCTTTTTCACCCTCAGATATGGCTGAAGGTCGGATATGGCGCGCGCAGCAGCGTCACCCGTCCGGCTCCACTGGTACTGGCCACGATGGGACGTGTTCTTCGGCTCGTAGAGACTCACCTTGCCGCCCCACAGTGAAGCTGCGAGGTCGTGTGGCTGCCGGCGCGTTCCGGAAACACCGATACCGAGCCGCGTAGTACGCCTTGCCGTTTCGCACCGACCAGTGGACGGTGACGTACCCATCGCTGTCGACTACACCTACCAGGTAAGCCAGCTCAAACTCACGCATACGCGCGCTTGGCCGGGTACTCACGTACGCGAAGATCGGCTGGAAAGGTCTTGATGTCCTTGTGCGAGCCTCCCCAGCGGGAGCCCAGTTGCTTTACGAATGGGGCGCAGCCCGCTCGCCGGGAGAGCTGCACCAGGTCAGCGGCCCAGGCAGGATCCATAGGTCGGGCGCCGGGGCCAGACTCACCGCCGATGATGACCCAGCCGATCCTGTCCAGATCCAGTCCATCCAGCGGGCCCAGCAGCGGCTCGCACGACAGGAACCGCACAGCTGCTGGCACCCGGCGCAGATCATCCACGCGGGGGAGCTCCTTGACAGTCTCCACCGACACCCCCATCCAGACGTTGTCCGGCCACTCCAGCCGATCCGCGACCTGCCGCAGCCTGCGTGCCCGCTTCGTCAGCACCTGATAGGTGTGCTGCGGGGTGTCGGCCATTACCTCGAACACACGACGCACGAAGTCCAGCGGCACCCGCGCGTGAAACAGATCCGACATTGAGTTCACAAACACGGTCCTCGGGCTCTTCCACCTGTAGGGGACCGTCAGCGCATCCGCGTGCACGGTTAGCCCGAATCCCGGCCCCGAGGTCCGCGGGTCCCCGTCGTTCTGGTACTTCGCCGACCCCATTGCCTTGAGCCGCTTCGCAAGAGTCAGGGCGTAGCAGTTGTCGCAGCCGGACGAGACCCGGTCACATCCGGTCGTCGGGTTCCAGGTCGCCTCGGTCCACTCAATGGAACTCCGGTCACTCACTGGTTCGCCTCCATCTCGCCCGCCCGTCCCGGCCCCTTGGCACATCCGCAGCGGCATCGCCATCCAACCATCCTCGAGCCCTCCGCATTGCTGAAACGACCCCTGGCTGGCGCCGCAGGTCCGGGCTCCGGGGCCATCAAGGCATCGATTCATGCCACTTCACCAGATGCCTGCCGAGCGTGTGACACCGCGGGAATGACTGCCCCGGCGCGTTCAGCACGGGCCCGGCGCAGGGCGGCGGCCTCGGTGGCCGCAGCCTGGCAGCGGGCGCTGGACGCGGGCCTGCTCGATCGGGGTCGGCGCATCGCCCGGGACGACGACGTCGGGTTCGGGGAACGCGCGGCGGCTGAGCTCGCGCATCGCACGGTTCTGCCGCTCAACCGCTTCTGCAATGCCCGGGTCTACCCGGCGGGGGCACCGCGACCTCCTGGAGCGCGGCAAGCGCGCGGCGGTAGCCCTCGCACGCCGTCTCCCTGGTCTTCGCCGGACCGGTGGGCGCGGAAGCGGCCGGGTCCGCCGGGACAGCATCCGTCGGACCGGGGACGGGCACGGCACCGGGCGGCAGGATCCGCAGGGAGCTCACGACGGTGCGGCCCGCCGCCTTGTTGGCGGTCGCGATGACACGGGCCTGCTCCAGGCGGGCCTTCGTCGCCCACGCCGATGACTCCGGGCACACAGTGAGCCAGCCGGAGTCCGGGTCGTACGACACGGCGGCGACGTGCCCGGCGAGCTCGGGGGCGATGGCCGCCCACCGCTCCCGCAGCGTGGCGCCGGCGGCCGGGAGCTCCCACGCCCGCTCGGTGACCAGCGCGCCGATCGCAGCACCAAGGCCCATCGGCTCGCGCCCGTCGCGCCGCACTGCCGTGACGGCCCGCGGCTTCTTCCTCGCCTTCTGGCCGTTGCCGTTTTTCCGGGCCGCCTCCACAGCCCGCAGCGCGACCCGGGCCAGGTCGACGCCGGACGTCTCGCCGTCGCTCATGCCTGCCCCCAGGTCGTGTAGCCGAGGTCCAGGTGCCCAAGGCCGGCCGCCGCTGCACCTGCGCGACGAACGCCCGGGTGAACAGGCGCTGCGCCGACAGCTCGCCGTACCGGTCGATGTGGTCGAACACCAGCTGGTGGTCGGCGGCCGCGCGGTTGCGCCAGTCCAGGACCTGCTCCCGGGTGAGCTCCTCGAGGACCAGCGCCTGGTCCTCGTCGACGTCGGCGGGCTACGGCTGCGGAGCGGGGACGACGGCGGCCGGGCGCGGCGCGGGCGGCAGCGGCGGCCCGCTGCTCCCACACCTGCTCCCACCGGCGGGCCTTGGCCCACGCCTGGGCGGTCACGGTATCGTGCAACTGCTGCTCGGTGGCCGCCCGACGCTCCGCTTCGGAGGCGTGTGGCATCGCGGTCTCGACGGCGGCCGCGACCGCGCGGCGCTGCGAACGGCGGTCTTCCTGCCGGTCCTCGTAGCGCGGGCAGTCCCGGCCGGAGTCAAGCAGCACGCCCTCATCGCACCGCGGCTCCGCGCACAGCTGGCGCTGCGGCAGACCCCGGCCAATCACTCATTACGATGTGCTCGCGCTTCATCGCACGGACAGACTTAGCACCCCCACTGACAGCGAGGCCCGAAGTCGCATGCAGGAAAAGCCCAGCCACCACAATCGCCCGAGTAAAGAACTTGCAAAGCTCCTATAAACCCCCGGCTCACAAAGGGTGCTCTCCGCGCGAGCGGAGGTGAACCGCTGCTGGCCCGCCCCGAGCGGCCGGTGACGGAGTGCTCTCCGCGCGAGCGGAGGTGAACCGTCGTACGCGGCATCGTCGTCGTGAACGGCCACGTGCTCTCCGCGCGAGCGGAGGTGAACCGGACGACGACGAGGACGAGCGCGAGCCTACCTGCTCCACCCGGAGCCCGAAGAGGGCTGGGAGGCCGTGTCCGATTTCTCGAAGGACTGGTCGCTGGACCTGGCCGACCACAGCGGCTGGGCGATGCTGGCCCGGTGCCCCGAGCGGTGGGCGGAGCTCACCGCACACCCCACGCTCGGGCCGGCCGTCCAGCACCTGCTGCTGGACCAGGCCGAGACCCAGGCGCTCGAGGACGCCCGGCTCCTCGCCGCCGACCCCGACGGCGAGGAACTCCCCGCCGAGCTGGCTCCCGCTCTCAGCGAGGAACTGCTGCACGCCTGCCTCCCTGCACTGTGCCTGCCCGAGCTGGCCGAACTGCCCAACCCGCAGGTGACCGCCCGCCGGACCCTGCACCACATCGCCCACCGCGTCCGCAACAACCCGCGCCTGGCCAACCTCGCCGCCGACCAGCTGCACGCGGCCGCCGACGCCCTCGTGGCCCACGGCCAGCTGCTCAGCCCGCCCGAGAAACAGGCCGGCAACCACGACTTCGACGGCCGCATCCTGCGCCTCGCGGAGGACCTGGCCCTCCTCAGCGCCAACCCCGACCATCTCGCCGGGGCCTGCGCCCAGCTCGCCTGTCTGGATCAGCCGGCCGTCGTCTCTCCCGCGCCGAGCCGGACCCTGATCCGCATCATCGACAACGTCGATCCCGACCACGACCGCCCGGCCCAGCTCCTGGAACGCCACTACGAGCACCGCCGCGTCCAGGCCCTGGCCGCCCTCGCCGCCAACCCGCACACCCCGCACGCCGCCGTCACCGACGTCCTGGACGGGCTGCACCCCGCGGAGTTGGCCTGGATCGCCGAGAGGGCCGACGGCCCCGACTGGTTCCTCAGCGCGGCGGCGGCCGTCCCGGCCGACGAGGACGAGGACGACGGTGTGCTGCGCCTGGTGAGTAACGACGAACTCGCCGAGCACCCCGACCCCGCAGCCGTCCTGCAGTCCTGGCTCGACTCCCCCGCCACCGGCGACATCCTCTCGCGCTCCGAGATCTACCGGGCCGTCGTCAAGTCCCGTCACCACACCCCGGAGCACCTGCTCCAGATCCCCGCCGTCGAGATCCTCTCCCGGAGCGAACCCGAGATCGCGTTGAAGATCCTGCCGGACCGCTGCGGACGAAGCACCGACCGGTGGGCAGCGCTCGCCGCCGCGATGACCTTCGAGTACGACGAAGAGAAGATCACCTTCGGAGAACTCCTCGACTCTCTGGACCCCGCACCCGCCGGTGCGCAGACCCCCTGACGGGCTGCTTCGGCGCGGGACGGATTCACCTGCCCTCGCCCACCTTTGCGGCGTTCGCCGTCAGCCGTGCACACGGCCGACGGATACGGCTCCTTCTTTACGCCGTAAAGAAGGAGCGCGCCAACCGACTACAGTGTAAGTTCTCCCGTTCGCTGTCATATGGCGATGCTGTGACCTGCTGTTCTCCCTCCTGTCTCAGACAGTGACGGATGAGTTGAGTCTCAGGATCGTGTCACTTCCTTCGACCGCCTCCGACGGAGTCGACCAGGTCATGCGCGAATCAGATCGAGGCTCGGAAGGCCTTCCGCAGGAGCTCGCCGAACTCTGCCGGGTGCGTGGTCAGTCCGATGTGCCCGCCGGGGAAGTGCTGGAGCTCCATGCCGAGACGCTCGGCCAGGAAAGCTGCCGAGCGGTAGGGCAGTTCACCGTGTGAGTCCTGGCCACCGGCGATCACGAGCCGGTCCGACAGCTCCTCCAGCCGACGGGTGTCCGGCGCGTAGGACATGAAGCTGGGCACGATCCGCCCGACGAAGTACGGCAGGTTGGCCATCGTCTGCTCGGCCCGCGCCGCTGCTTGGGGCGGAAGCTTCAGCTCGGCCTTCGGCTCGGTGGTGTCGCCATCCTTCTCGGACCTGCCGGCGTCCCCTTCCGACACCGGCCGTTCCTATAGCCACCCGCGCTTCGTGGCGTTCACGCCGGCCTGGAACCTGCTGGCCGCGTCCAGTCGCTCCATCAGGTTCGACATCATCCGGCTGACCGTGCGCACCGAGATGCCTAGGTTGCGGGCCGCGGCCTCGTCGGTGTCCCCGGCGGCGACCATGTTCAGCAGCGCGCGTTCCGTCGGGGTGCACCCGTGGTAGTTGGCGGGCGGCTGTTCACCGAAGGACGTCCCCGTCGACCAGCACAGCTCGAACAAGGCGCACAGGGCGGTGATGATGCCGGAACTGTGCGCCTCGATCGCGCCCTTGCGCGGGTCCTCCGGGTCCAGGGGCAGAATCGCGGCCCGGCGGTCGACGATGATCATCTGGATGGGCACGGCGGGGATGGTGCGCATCTGCCCGCCGTGCTCGATGAGCCAGCGGGCGTAGGCGAGGGTGTCGGGGTCGTTGCGGACGCTGTCGCGGCAGACGGCCCGGATGGCCACGCCTCGCAGCAGCGCCTCCTCGTTGAGGGGGGTCGCGGCATTGCGGGCGTCGGGCCGGTGCGCGCCACCGGGGTTGAGGGACAGGCACTCGAACTCGGTCGTCCGCTGGAGTTCCTCCAGCCGGATACGGACGGCGTCGAGACCTTCGAGCCTCGTGGCACTGTCCGACATGCGCGTGCCGAGGTGCTCGGCGGCCATCGCCGCGATCTCGGCGCGGGTGTTCTCCACCTGGGCCAGGCGCGCCGCGAGATCGGCTTCGGCAGAGGCCAGCAGGGTAGTGAGGCCGACTTCCGGACTGACGGGACGCAGTCCTCCCCCGCGCTGGTCGGATGGTTTGAGCAGAGTGAGCGCAGCCAGTTCGTCGAACGCGGCGCGGATCACCCCCTCCTGGAGTCCGGTGTCCGCCATCAGATCAGTGACCCCGTGGTCGGGGTGCAGCAGGGTTGCCCGGTAGACGGTCTCGGCATGGGGCGAAAGCCCGAGTAATTGCAGCATGTGGTCTCCCTTCGGTCAGGACTCGGTCAGGAGCATCAGTGAGTCCAGGCTTCCGCACAGCCAGGACGCGCTCAAGCCCGCATGGCGGTCCAAGGTGGCGTCTACCCGCCTGGCGTCTTGACGCCCGTCTGCAGCTAGTGACACCGCCACCACCGTGGGACAGGCTTATGCCATCAAACCAACACCCCGCAGAACGGGGCGAACGCGACAAGAAAGATAAATAAGCCGATTCTTAAGGGTGGAGTCCGTCATGTTCCGGATCGCCGCAGTCCTGCTCGCATCCGCCGCTCTCATCGTCGCCGCCGGAACCTCCGGAGCCGTCTCCCACGAGGCGCCGGACGCCGGACGTACGTCCGCCGGTGACGGGTTCGGCTGGGTAACGCCCCGGGTCGTGGCCGGCGACGGGTTCGGCTGGGTGGGGCCCCAGGGCGGGACCGACACCGGTCAGGGTGCTGGCGCCGGCCAGTTGCTCTGACGCCGATCCCACCGGGAGGCCGACGGTGCCAGGTCACCCGAGGATGCCATGTACATGATCACTATGCGGCTGGTAGGAACACCTGCGGCGCCCGATGACCTCAGGGAACTCCTCACCGCCCACTTCGATTCCGCGGACCGGATCGAGCACCTCTGGACACGCGTCGACGGAGACCGGGTCGACCTGGTTCTCTTCGTCCTCGCCGAATGCGAGGCCGAGGCCCTGCTTACCGCCCGCGCGGTGTGTCTGCGGGCCATCGCCCACACACCACGGCTCGCAGCCTGGCGGCTGTCGGACATCGCGGACGCTGGCGACGGCAGCGAGTTCTGGTGACGGCGCAGGACGCCCGCCCGTACGACGCCTTCACCCTTCTCCTCACCCCCGGGCCCGCGCGTCGGCCACCACCATGAAGGCAAGAGAGAGGAACCCACCATGCTCGAAACCGCTGACGCAGGGCCGCGTACGGCGCTCGACCGCACTACCGAACGCCGCCACATCGGGACTTCCCAGGTTCCCGATGACGTCACCTCCATGGAGTTCTCCCTGCCGGGAGCGCGGCTGGAGACCACGAACGTGAGCGAAAGCGACGGCACGAACGGCGTCGTCCGGGTGACCCGCATCTCGAACGGACCGGGCATCACCGACTACGTCACCCACGAGAAGGACTTCGCCTACTCCGCCTACGGCATCCATGTAGGCCAGGACGACCGGCTCACCTTCTTCGGCGAGGGCCAGCGGATCACCGTGCACCTGATCGACTGCCGCGAGGACTCGCCCCAGCTCGGCGACGAGATCACCATCGAGATGGCCGTCTCGCCCTACCGGGTCCTGATCATCCCCAAGGGCATCGCCCACACCCTCGACGGCCTGGGCGGCGTCGTCACCCGCGACGAACCGGTCTGGTATGCCGACCAGAACCCCGACTGGGAACCGGACAACGATCTCGTCTCCTTCCTGCGCTCCTCTCAGCAGGCTCCCGTGGTGCGCACCAACCGCCACAAGCTGCCGGTCGCCGCCCACCTGCTGCTCTCCCGGATGTCTCAGCAGACCAATGCGCAGGACCAGGGTGCCTACGCCGCGCGGTACCGCGTCTCCATCGGCGGCAGCACCACCTACGCAACGCTCAGGCCGGCGTGGCGGGCCGCCGAGACCGGGAACGCCGTCCACGCGTGGGCCTCCCGCAACAACTTCGTGCTGACGGGCCCGGAGTCCTTCACCGTCGTGCCCTCCACCGACAGCTGCACCTCCGACGTCCTCGAAGTGGACCTCGACGGCAGCCGGGCCGAGGACGGCCCCGACGCCGGCGAGGGCAGCGCCGTCGGCCGATTCGTCCGCCACGAATACTCCCGCCGCCGCCTCACCTGGCTGGCGGGCAGCACGGACGCGCAGATCGAGGTAGTGACCGCGGATGGCGAACGCTCCGTGATCCGCCTCGGGGACCCCACTATCGGGGTCCGCGTCCCCCCTGGTACCTGGTACCGGCTCACCGGAACCGGCCGTGTCTGGCTCCGCTCCGAGATGGAACTCCTGGACCTCGAACCCTGGGCCCTGGACCACCCTCCCGGCCGCGACGTCACCACCGCCGACCCGTCCGAAGCCGACGCCAGCAGGCCCGAGCAGGACAGCGACCGCTACCTGCCCGGACCGGCTCTCCACGCGCTGGCGCGCATGGAAGCCAAGGCAATATCGCTCACCCGCTGAAATACGACTGAAGAACCCACCGAAGGGAACACATCATGTCGATCACCAGTGTCGAGACCGCTGTCTGGAAGACCGAGCTCGCCGCCATGTCCGGTGACGTCACGGACCCCGCCGCCCGCGCTGCCCTGGAGAGCCTGAGCTCCGCGCTGGAGCCCTACTTCGAGACCCCGGAGTACTTCCGCAGCATCCTCGGCAAGATCGCCTCGGCGATGATCGACGCCGACACGGAGGAGCAGATCACCTCGCGCTCCTTCGGTGACCTCGCGGAGTTCAGGGCCGCCCTCCCGGAGGGCGTCGTCGTCACCACCGTCTGATCACGGCGGTAGTCGTTGGGGGCGGGTGCACCGGTCCGGTGTGCCCGCCCCAGGCACTTCCGACCACTTCGGATCCCAGCACCGCAGAGAGGAACGCCGCCCATGTCCGCCCTCCCCAAGCCGCACTTGATCATGACCAAGACCCGCACGACGGGCGAGGACTCCGGCCTCCCGGGAGCGCGGCACATCCGGTCCTCCCGCAACGACCGGCCGTACCACTACATGGTGCACAGCCCGCACTTCGCGTACGAGGAGTACGCGGTACACCTCGGCCAGTACGACCGGCTCTCCTTCTACGGCCCGGCGGGCGCCGAACCCGTCACCGTCCACATGTACGACTGCCGGGCGGACTCACCGGAGTACGGCCGGAAGCTGGAGATCGACGTGCCGGCCGACGGATCGTGCGTACTGGCCGTTCCGCCGGGCTACGCGCACTGGTTCGAGCGGCTCGGCACCGTGACCACCCGCAACGACTACTCCCTCCACGCGCCGCAGGACCCCGCGTCGCAGTGGTCCCCGCTCGACGACAACGCCACCTACTCCGTCGCCGACATGGACCGCGCGCGCCCCCGGGCCGTTGCCAACACCTTCGAACTGCCGACGGCGGCCCAGTTCCTGATCTCCAAGTTGGTGTCCCGCAGCTGGCTCGGCGGTGCGACCGAGCAGGGCGTCGTCGCCTCCGCCGAGATCGGCGGCGAGCTCCACCGCTACTTCATCGACCGGGACCTCGCCGGGCAGCAGCCCGTCCTGCCCGCGTCGGAACTCGCCACCGTCACCACCGCGGTCGGCTCCTACCAGTCCATTCGCGACGACTCGTACGGCATCGGCTCCAACGTCGAGAACGGGCTCGCCGACACCATGGTTCACGACATTCCGGCATCCTGGCCGCAGTATTTCAGCGCCCATCCCCATCTCACGCTGAAGCTGTCCCCGTTGTTGTACGACAATCCCGAGATGGAACTCCAACTTATCGACCGCCGCGCGGACTCTCCCACCTTCGGGGCCAGCCAGATCCTCCCCTTCCCGCAAGACTCGCGGGTCGTCCTGACGATCGAACCGGGTGTGCTCATGCGGGCCCGGGGCAGCGGGACGCTCCACTACCGGGTGGAGTACGAGGTCCACGACTCCCGCGGCGCACGCCTGCCCAAGCTCTTCGTCCCGGTCCCCGCCGACGGATTACTGCCGACCTTCGACGCGCCGGGCGCCGCTCTCGCGGGCAACGTCGTCCGAGAGCTGGCCTACCGGTGATGGCGACCGAGCAGGAGCCGAGGACCGGCCGCACCGTGCTCCCCACCGCGTCACGCTGGCTGACGCTGCTCCTCGTGGTCTTCGCGGTGCTCGTCATGTCCCGTTCCCTGAGCGAGGGCATCTACGACATCGCGTTCGCCAACCTGGCCCTGGACCTCTCCGGCCTGGTCAGCACGGTCGGCCTGGTGTACTGCGTGGGCTACGGCGTGGAAGTCGTCGCCTCCATCGCGGCTGGCCCCCTACTGGACCGGGGCAACCCGAAGACCGTCCTGGTCGTGGCCTACCTCGTCAAGATCGGCGTTTTCGTCTTCATCGGCATCGGCTCCACGTTCCTCTCATCCCACCTGTGGGCGATCGTCGTCGCGGCGGCCACGGTGGACCTCGTCCACCACATCGGGGAGATGGCCCTGTTCGTGCTCCTGCCGCGGATCCTCGACGCCAAGACCCTCGTCCGGGTCCAGGGCATCGGCGGAACCATCCGCTCGGCGGCCGAACTACTCTCCCCGGTCGCCGCGGGCCTGGTCATCACCCTGCTCCCCGGTTCACGGGCCCTCCTCGTCGCCGCCGGCCTCCAGGTCCTCGCCCTGGCCGTCTTCGCCGGCTTCATCGCCGTCGTGGTCCGGCAGCCGGGATCCGCTCACCCGAAGTCCGTCCACGCACAGGGCTCCGGCGCGACGACCGGCGTGAAGACCGCCGGCATCGCGCCCGAAGAGGAGTCCGCCCCCGCCCCCCTCCCGTCCCGCCGCGCGGTGGCTAGGACACTCGCCTCCAGCCCGGCCTGGCGCCGCTTCCTCACCTTCCACGCCCTGACCGTGCTCGCCCTATCGACGGTAATCCTCTCCCTGCTGCCCCTCATGAGGGAGACCTTCGCCATGTCGCCGGCCCGCGCCGGCTCCTTCCTGGCGTTCTCCACCATCGGAGCCATTATCGGCGGCCTCGTCGTCGCCAAGGCCGGCCCGGAGGGTATCTACTCAAGCCTCCGCTGGGCCACCGCCCTCGCGGGCGCCGGCACCCTGACGGCGGCACTGCTCGGTGGGAGCCAGTGGATCCTCGCGGCCGCCCTCGTCCTCTTCGGCCTCGGCTTCACCGTGTACCTCAGGTCGGCCGGACTCCTCGTCCAGCTCCGTGCCCCCGCCGCCCTGCTCGGCACCTGGCACGGGCTCCTCGACGCCGTCATCCGCATCGTCAGCGCCGGGGCGATCCTCGCCACCGGCTTCCTCTTCGACCGCTTCGGAGGCAGGCCGGTCTACCTCGTCTTCGGCGCGCTCCTCTTGCTCGCCGCAGCCCTCTGGGCCACCTTCGGCATCCAGGACCAGCAGAACCTCGGCTCGACCCCCCTGCACCCCGCACCCGCACCCGCCCCGTAAGGCGGTTGGAGGAGATGTGGGCGAAGCGCGCCGGGCTTGGCCTGCTGGAGCGCCTGGGCGTTCTCGTTCGCGGCCTGGACGGCGGCGACGACGA
>NZ_JBEPEL010000021.1:0-85123 GCF_040300825.1 Streptomyces sp. NPDC000229 | reverse complement strand
GGTCCCATGCCCGCCGCGTGAGAACTCCGTGCCGGTCGGTCTGCTCCGCTCCGCGCCGGCCGCCTCTGGGGCGCCGGTCTTCGCGCCGACTCGCCTCCGCGCCGGCCGCCTCTGGGGCGCCGGTCTTCGCGCCGACTCGCCTCCGCGTCGGCCCGTGCGTCAGTCCGCCTGTGCGATCGGAGCCGTCCGGGGCTCGGCGATCGCCACGTAGTCCGCCGTCCGCAGCGCCAGCGACCGGTCCAGCCGCGCGGCGTTGAAGAACAGCTCGTCCTGCTCCAGCAGCGCCGGGTCGACGACCAGTTCCAGCTCCGGGTCGAAGGAGAACGGCAGGATCGTGCCGCTCACGCTGCGCGCCAGCCGCTCCGCCACCTCCGGTGTCGCGAACCCGGCGTAACCACCGCCCAGCAGCGCCTTCACCGCGCCCAGGTCGACCCGCCGGTCACCGGGCACCACGGCCAGGACGTACCGCTTCGTCTTCTTGCCGGTCTTGACCATCACGACGATGCACTTGGCTGCCTGCTCCAGCCGGTTGCCGCGCATCGCGCTGACCGCCTCCGTGGCGCCCTCCGGCTCGTGCTCGATCACCCGGTAGGCCGCCCCGCGCTCGTCCAGCAGGCCGATCAGCTTGTCGTACGTCTCGTGCTCGTTCCTCTGGTGGTCGCTCACCGATGTCCCTTCGGGCAGGAGGCCTTTGCCGGCGTGAGCCCGACGATACCCATCGGTGATCCCCGGGCGCCGAACGGCTCTCAGCGACGGAACCTCGGAGGGAACTTCCGCTGCTGTTCAGCCTGTTGCGCCTCCTTCACCTTGGCCGCGTAGTCGTCGACGTACTCCTGGCCCGACAGGGCGAGGATCCGGTACATGATCTCGTCCGTCACGGCACGCAGGACCGTCTTGTCGTTCTCCATCCCCGCGTACCGGGAGAAGTCCAGCGGCTCGCCGAACCGGACCCTCACCCGTTTGATCTTCGGGACCACCTGCCCGGGCGGCTGGATCTCGAACGTCCCGACCATCGCGCACGGGATCACCGGAACGCCCGCCTTCAGGGCCATGACCGCGACTCCAACCTTGCCCTTGTAGAGCCGCCCGTCGTGCGAGCGGGTGCCCTCCGGGTAGATCCCCAGCAGCTCGCCCTTGGCCAGCACACCGAGCCCCTCGCGGATCGCGGCCTGCCCGGCCTCCTTGCCGGACCGGTCCACCGGGATCTGCCCGGCACTGCGGAAGAACGCGGCGGTCAGCCGGCCCTTGATCCCGGGGCCCGTGAAGTATTCCTGTTTCGCGAGGAAGGTGATGCGCCGCTTGAGGACGACCGGCATCAGGAAGTGGTCCGAGAACGACAGATGGTTGCCCGCGACGATCGCGGCGCCGTCCTCCGGAATGTGCTCCAGTCCCTCGGTCCTCGGCCGGAACAACAACCGCAGCACCGGCCCGAGGAACACGTACTTGAGCAGGTAGTAGAACACTGGCTGGCTCCCTACTGCACCGGATCGGCTCTGATCGGATCGGCGGCTCTGTGCGTTTTACCAGGACGCAATCCAGTTCAAGGGGGATCAGTGTAGGTGCGCGTGTCGTGGCCGGGAACCACACGCGTGATGGGCGGCCGGGATGCGGGCACAAGGGGTTCATGACTGTACCCAAGAGCAGTGTCCTGGTCCTGGACAGCGCCGAACCCGAGGCCCTGGCGGAGTTCTACGCCAAGCTCCTCGACGCCCGGACGCAACGCGGAACCGATCCCGACTTCATCGAGGTGGTCGGCCAGTACGGCGTATGCGTGGCCGTACGGCGCGACCACGGCTACGCGCCGCCGAGTTGGCCCCGGCCCGACGACTCCCAGCAGGCGCACCTGCACATCCTGGTGGCCCAGGAGGACATGGACGAGGCCGAGCGCGAGGCGGTCGGCCTGGGCGCCCGGCCGGTGGAGACCAGGGACAACTCCGGGCCGCGGGACGTGCGGACGTACTCCGACCCGGCGGGGCACTCCTTCGTCCTGGTCGCCAGGGAAGGCCGTTCGGCGATGGAGACGACCTGAGGGCGTCACGAGGGGGCCGCGAGAGGGGCCGAGAGCCCCGACGGGGCCATGGCGGGCCGCAGGTTACTCATGCGTTCCGCACGGTCGGTTGCTGACGCCTGTGACTGTTCCCACCCGTTCCCGGGATGACAACGTCGTCTCCGTCGCCGACCGAGGGAGCAGGTGTGATCAAGGGATACGCCGCCTTCTGCGACGCGGACCGCCACTTCTACGACGCGCCGTACCGGCTGTCCGCCGAGGGCACCGACCGCAGGGGCGCGCTGTACGGGGCGGCGCTCGCCCCCGTACCCGAGGGGTGGCGCCGGCACCGCAGCGGTGACTGGCTGGCCCTGCGCCCCATCGACCTGACGCTGCCCGCGCAGGGCTGGAAGATCCACGTATCGGCGTGCCTGGAGAACGCCGAAACGATTCTCTCGCGGGTCATGGACTACTGCCTCGCCCGGGGCGTCGCCTTCAAGTTCGTCCCGAGCCGCTACCTGCTGCACACCCGCAACGCCAAGTACGCCGACCGCGCCGCCAGTGGCAAGTTCATCACCGTCTACCCGGCCGACGACGAGCAGTGCCACCGCATCGCCGACGATCTGGCGGCGCTGCTCGACGGCGAGCCCGGCCCGTACATCCTCAGCGACCTCCGCTGGGGCCAAGGACCGGTGTACGTCCGGTACGGCAGCTTCACCCAGCGGCACTGCTACGGCGAGAACGGCGAACTGTGCCCGGCCGTCGAGCACCCCGACGGGCGGCTCGTCCCCGACCTCCGGGGCCCGGTCTTCCAGGTGCCCGACTGGGTGGACCCGCCCGCCTTCCTCCGGCCGCACCTCGACGCACGCGCCGCCGTGACGGTCACCGACATCCCGTACGGCATCGACAGCGCCCTGCACTTCTCCAACGGCGGGGGAGTCTACGTCGGCCACGACCGCCGCACCGGCGAGAAGGTCGTCCTCAAGGAGGCCCGCCCGCACGCCGGCCTCGCCGCCGACGGCGCCGACGCGGTGACCCGGCTGCGGCGCGAACAGACCGCGCTGGAGCGACTCGCCGGACTGCCGTACACCCCCGAGGTCAAGGGCACGTTCGTGCTCGGCGACCACCACTTCCTGGCGATGGAGTTCCTCGAGGGCAAGCCCCTCAACACCTTCTTCGCCCGCCGCCACCCGCTGATCGAGGCCGACCCGACACCCGAGTCGCTGGCCGAGTACACCCAATGGGCACTGCGGATCCACCACCTGGTGGAGGAAGCCGTCGACGCCGTGCACGCACGCGGAGTCGTCTTCAACGACCTGCACCTGTTCAACATCATGGTGTCCGAGGACGAGACGTCCGTGGCGCTCCTCGACTTCGAGGCCGCCGCCCACATCGACGAGGGGCGGCGCCAGACCGTCGCCAACCCGGCGTTCGTCGCGCCCCCCGACCGTCGCGGATTCGCCGTCGACCGCTATGCGCTGGCGTGCCTGCGCCTCGCCCTGTTCATGCCGCTGACCAGCCTCTTCCCGCTGGACCCGGGCAAGGCACGGCACCTCGCCGACATCGCGGCCGCGCACTTCCCCGTACCGCGCTCCTTCCTCGACGAGGCGGTCGAGGAGATCGCCGGGCACATCGGCAGCGGGCCGTACCTGCCCGTCGAGCCCGGCGACTGGCCGCGCAGCCGCGATTCCATGGCGCGCGCCGTGCTCGCCTCCGCCACACCGGAGCGCGAGGACCGTCACTTCCCCGGCGACATCGCCCAGTTCGCCTCCGCGGGCGGCGGACTGACCTTCGGCTACGGCACCGCCGGCGTCCTGTACGCCCTCGCCGAGACGGACGCCGGACCGTGCCCCGAAGCCGAGGAATGGCTGCTGCGGCGCACCAAGGAGCCCGAGTCCGGCACACCCATCGGCTTCTACGACGGCCTGGCCGGCGTCTCCTGGACCCTGGACCGCCTGGGGCATCCCGAACGCGCCCTGGAACTGGCCGAGCTGACCCTCCAGCGCCCCTGGGAGGACATCGCCCCCGACCTGCACAGCGGCCTCGCGGGCGTGGGCCTCGCCCTGGACGCGCTCGGTATGCGCGACGCCGCCCTGCGCTGCGCCGACCTCGTCGCGGGCGCCCTCCCCGGTATATCCCGGGCCGGGTTGCTGCACGGCGCGTCCGGGCCCGCCCTGCTCTTCCTCCGCCTGTACGAACGCACCGGTGACACCGGCCTGCTGGACCTCGCCGCCGACGCCCTGAGGCGCGACCTGGCCCGGTGCGTGACCAGCGCGGGCGGCACCCTCCAGGTCGACGAGGGGTGGCGGACCATGCCGTACCTCGGCGCCGGGAGCGTAGGCATCGGGATGGTCCTCGACGACTACGCCGCCCACCGCGACGACGCCGACTTCGACCAGGCGCGGCGCGACATCGTCCGGGCCGCCCAGGCCACGTTCTACGCCCAGCCCGGGCTGTTCCGCGGGGCGGCCGGCATGGTGCTGTACCTCAGCCGCACCACCGCGCCCGGCCCCGGGACCGCCCCCTGCGACATACGGCGCCAGATCGACGCCCTCGCCCGGCACGCCGTGCCGTACCAGGGCCATCTGGCCTTCCCCGGCGAGCAGATGATGCGGCTGTCCATGGACCTCGCCACGGGCACCGCGGGCTGCCTGCTCGCCCTCGGCAGCGCCGCGTCCGACGGACACGCGCACCTGCCGTTCCTCCCGCCGCTCCGGCGGCCCACGAGCCGGCCCCAGCCAGGGGCCGAAACAGAGCACACCGTCCCCATGAAGGAAAGGAATCAATCATGACGCTTCTCGACCTGCAGTCGATGGAGACCCCGAAGGAAGAGGCGACGGGCGACATCGCCACGGGCAGCCGCGCGAGCCTGCTGCTCTGCGGCGACAGCAGCCTGAGCGTCACCACCTGTAACTGACCCGCCCGGTCGCGCGGTGCCGAATGCGCGCGGCCGTACGGATCACCCGGTCCCGGGCGGCTCACCCCGCCCGGGACCGGCCACATCCCGGACCACTCACGCCCCGCCCCAGGAGGACACCGGGCCCATGACCTCCCCGCCCCCGGAAGCCCACCCGGCCCAGGCGCCCGGCCCCGCGCACGACACCGGGGCCGCGGAGGGGCACGGCCCCGCGCACAGCGCCGGACCCGCGGAGGGGCACGGCCTCGCGGAGGCGCCCGACCCCGCGCACGGCACCGGGCCCGCCCCGAGTCCCGGCTCCGCGCCGTCCGGCCACCCGCAGCGGCGCAGCGCCGGGCCCATCAGCGGCTCGGGCGCGGTGCCGGACACCGGTTCCGCGGGCGGCGCCACGCCCGCGGAGAGCACCACGTCCGGGGGCGCCACCGGGCCCGCGCAGGGCGCCGGGGGCGTATCGAGTGGTACCGGGTCCGCGAAGGGTGAGGGCCGGCGCGGAGCCGACCGGATGCTGTGGAGGGCCGCACGGCACAGCGGAGGCCGGGCCGCGGCCGTACTGTTCTGCTCCCTGGGCGCCGCGCTCGCCGCCCTGGCCGAGCCGGCCGTCCTCGGCCGCAGCCTCGACCTGCTGCTCGCCGGGTCCGCCGACGCACCGCGCTGGGTGGCCCTGTGCGCCGCGCTGATCGCCGCCGAGGTGGTCCTCGACGCGCTCGTGGCCCTGCTGACCGGCGCCACCAACGCCCGGTCCACCGCCTGGCTCCGCCACCGCGCTCTCGGCCGCCTGCTCGCGGCCTCCCCGCACCGCGCTGCGGCCCGCTTCGCCCCCGGCGACCTCGCCACGCGCCTGACCACCAACGCCACCGAAGCGGGCACCGTCCCGGCCACCGCCGCGGGCGCGCTCGCCACGATCCTGCCGCCCCTCGGGGCGCTGGTCGCCCTGCTCCTCATCGACCTGTGGACGGCGGCCGCGTTCCTGGCCGGCGTCCCGCTGCTCGTCCTGCTGCTGAGGGCCTTCGCCCGCAGCACCTCCGACACCGTCTCCCGCTACCAGCGCGTGCAGTCGGGCATGGCGGACCGCCTCGTGGAGGCCCTGTCCGGGGCCCGCACGATCGCCGCCGCCGGCACCGCCGCGCGTGAAGAGCGGCGCATTCTCGCCCCGCTGTCCGAACTCGCCGCCGAGGGACGGACGATGTGGCTCGTCCACGGCCGTGCCGTCGCCCGCAGCAGCGTGCTCATGCCCCTCCTGGTGACCGTCGTCCTCGCCGTCGGCGGGGCCAGGCTCGCCTCCGGGGCCCTGGGGGTCGGCGAGTTGGTGGCGGCCTCGCGGTACGCCGCCCTCGCCGCCGGCGTCGGCTCGGTGGCCGCGGCCCTCGGCGCCCTGGTCCGCGGCCGGGCCGCCGCCCGCCGCACCGGCGAGCTTCTCGCCCTCCCGGCGGTGCCGCACGGCCGGGAAGCCCTGCCCGCCGGCGGCACGGGCGCGCTCGAACTGCGCGGTGTCACCGTCGTACGCGACGGGGCCGCCGTACTGCACGGCATCGACCTGCGGGTGCCCGGCGGGGCGACCGCCGCCGTGGTCGGCCGGTCGGGCGCCGGAAAGTCCCTGCTCGCCGCCGTCGCGGGCCGGCTCGTCGCCCCCGACGAGGGGCACGTCACGCTCGACGGCGTACCCCTGGACCGGCTGGAGCCCCGGCAGTTGCGCCGCGAGGTCGGGTACGCGTTCAGCCGGCCCGCCCTGTTCGGCACGACCGTCGGCGAAACCATCGCCTTCGGCGCCGACCTGCCCCCGCCGAGTACCGTGCGGTCCGCCGCCCGGGCGGCCGGGGCGGACGGGTTCGTCGTACGGCTGCCCGAAGGCTACGACACGCCCCTGGGTGACGCGCCGCTCTCGGGCGGCGAGTTCCAACGCCTCGGTCTGGCCCGGGCGTTCGCCCACGCGGGACGGCTGCTGATCCTCGACGACGCCATGTCCGGGCTGGACACCGTCACCCAGCGGCAGGTCGAGCGGGCGCTGGCCCACGACGTCCGGCCGGGCACCCGGCTCGTCGTCGCCCACCGGCTCTCCTCGGCCGCCCGGGCGGACCTCGTGGTGTGGCTGGAGGGCGGCCGGGTACGCGCCGTCGGGCCGCACCGGACGCTCTGGCGGAACCCGGCGTACCGGGCCGTCTTCGCCTCGCCGGCCGCGGGGGAGGCATGACGGCGCGCCGGGTCATGCCCGAGGGGCGGCGTTTCCTGCTGCGGAGGAAGCGCGACGTGCTGCGCCTCGGCGCCTGGTCCCTGCTGGAGTCCGCCCACACGTTCCTCGGCGGCTATGGAGTCGCCCGCGCGCTGGACGACGGCTTCCTCGCCGGGCGTACCGGCGTCGGCCTGGGGTGGCTGGCCGTGGCCGCCACCGGGGCGCTCCTCGGCGGGCTCGCCGTACGCGGGGTGTTCTCGGGGCTCGCGGGCCTGGTCGAGCCGCTCCGGGACGGGCTGGTCCGCCGGGCGGTGTCGCAGGCTCTCGCGGCGGCGGTGGCCGACCCGGCGCGCGCGGAGGGCCCAGCCGGCAGCGCGGCCGTCTCCCGGCTCACCCACCAGACCGAGATCGCCCGCGACAGCTTCGCCGGACTCGTACTGACCACCCGGTCCTTCGTCTTCACCGCCATCGGCGCGCTGCTCGGCATGGCCGCCCTGGAACCCGCGCTGACTCTCGTCGTCCTGCCGCCGCTCCTGCTCGGGCTGGCGATGTTCCTCGCCACCCTCGCCCCCATGGCCGCTGTGCAACGCGCGTTCCTCGACGCCGACGAGGCCCTGTCCGCCAGGGTCGGCGCGGTCGGCGCCGGGCTGCGGGACGTCGTGGCGTGCGGTGGCGAACGGTACGTCGCAGCCGAGGTCGGGCGGCTGATCGAGGCCGAGGCCCGGCTCTCCCGCCGCCTGGCCCGCTGGGCCGCCGTCCGCACGCTCGCCCTGGGCGCGGCGGGCCGGCTGCCGGTCGTCGCACTGCTGCTGGCCACGCCGTGGCTGCTGGACGGCGGGGTCACCGCGGGCGCCCTGCTCGGTGCCCTCACCTACCTCGTACAGGCGCTGCTGCCGGCCCTGGACGCGCTGATGACCGCGCTCGGGGCGGCCGGAACACGGCTGCTGGTGGTCCTGGAGCGCTTCACCGGCGAGCACCCCGAACTCCCGTCCCGTCCGCCGTCCTCGAAGTCCCCGTCCCCGTCCCCGCCCCCGTCCCCGACTCTCCTCCGCCCCGCCGCACCCGCCGCCGAGCTGCGCGGTGTCACCTTCGCCTACGGCCCCGGGGCACGCCCCGTGCTGGACGGCCTCGACCTCGTCGTCGAGCCGGGGGAGCACCTCGCCGTCGTGGGCCCGAGCG
The DNA here is from genome assembly GCF_040300825.1 of Streptomyces sp. NPDC000229. Classification (NCBI taxonomy): domain Bacteria; kingdom Bacillati; phylum Actinomycetota; class Actinomycetes; order Kitasatosporales; family Streptomycetaceae; genus Streptomyces; species Streptomyces sp. NPDC000229. The sequence goes on along the minus strand of NZ_JBEPEL010000021.1, from coordinate 76,873 downwards.
GCATCGGCAAGTCCACCCTGACCGCCCTCCTCGCCGGGCTCCTGACCCCGACCGGCGGCACGGTCACCGTGGCCGGCGTACCCGCGCTCCTGCCCCAGCAGGCGTACGTCTTCACCGGTACCGTCCTCGACAACCTCCGCTACCTCAACCCCGACGCCACCCCCGCCCAGGTCGAGCGGGCGGTGGACGAACTCGGGCTCGCCCCCCTCGTGCGGCGGCTCGGCGGCCCGGACGCGGTGATCGACCCGGGCCGGCTGTCGCACGGCGAGCGGCAGAGGCTGGCGCTCGGCCGCGCCTACCTGTCGCCCGCCCCGCTCCTCCTGCTGGACGAGGCGACGTGCCACCTGGACCCCGAGACCGAGGAGCACGCCGAACGCGCCCTCGGCGCCCGGCCCGGCGCCCTCGTCGTCGTCGCCCACCGCATCTCGTCCGCCGTACGGGCCGACCGGGTCCTCGTCCTGGACGGGGACCGGGCCCAGTGCGCCCCGCACGGCGAACTGCTGGCGCGCTCCGGCCTCTACCGGGACCTCGTCGGGCTGTGGCAGCCCGACGCGGCCTGATGCCGGAAGTCCCCTACACCCACCCGGCGCCCTGGGAGATGCGGATCGCGTCGATCCGGTTGCGTGCGCCGACCTTCCGGGTGGCCGACGCCATGTAATTGCGTACCGTCCCGTTCGACAGGTGCAGGCCCCGCGCTATCTCGGCGATCGATTCGCCCTCCGCCGCCCGGGCCAGCACGCTCAGCTCGCGCGCGGTCAAGGGCATTCTGGACGCCTCCAGGAACCCGAAGGCGAGCGACTCGTCCACGAACCGCTCGCCCTCGGCGACCTTGTGGATGCCCCGCACCAAGCGGTGCGGCGAACCGTGCTTGTCGACGTAACCCAGCGCCCGCGCCTCGAACGCCCGGCGCAGCGCCCCCGGCCGCCCCGCCGACGCCAGCACCAGCAGTGCCGTACGGGCGCCGAGTATCTCCCGGTCCGCCTCCGTCCCGCCGTCCAGCAGTTCCGCCGCGCCCGGGCAGTCGAGGTCCACCACGCACACATCCGGCCGTAACGACCCGACGTGCCTGCTCGCGGTGCGCCAGCCGGCCGAGAACACGTCGAAAGCCCCCTCCGTCTTCAGCAGCGCCACCAGCGCCGACCTCAGCAGACTGACGCTGTGCAGCACAAGCACCCTTGTCATGTCCCCATCCCCTCCCTGGCGTCTGCCCGGCGATCACGCCGGGCATCCGTATGGTCACCCATGCGGCTTCCCCGGGCGGCCCGGCTGGAACATTTCCCCGGGGTACGCGCGGGGCGCGCGCCCCGCGCGGACGAGCGCCCCCCGCGCTGCCGTGTGCGCCTGTGTGCGCCTGTGTGCGCCCTTGCTGGGACCGCCCGTGCTGGGGCGTGACGGGTGGGACGCCGGTCACGTGGTGGGAGTCGGCGCGTCGCCCGAGAATGGCTGGGTATGCGGTGGTCCTCCGTGCGACGAGGAGGGTGGAGCCCATGACGTACACGACCGACCGGTCCGCTGTCCCCGACGGGGAGACCGAGCTGCCCACCGTGCGCTCCCTGCGGGAGCTCGGCGAGCTGGTGGAACGCCGGGGGCCGCTCTACGTCCGCTGGTCCCGGGGCCCGGGCCACGACCTGGACGCGACCCGCAGCGTCGACGAGCTCACGGGGATCCCGATGCCGGGGCTGTCCGCCAACCCGCTCCAGGTCGAGTCGTGGTGGGGCGACCGCTCCCTCCGGCTCTGGGTGGCGCGCCGCCTCTACGACTACTGCCATCTGCGCCGCGACCGGGACGGTGACGTCCGCCCCTGGACGCTCCGCGGCCGCGAGGTGGCCCGGGGCCCGGACAACGAGCCGCTCGTCTGCGACATCGAGCCGGTGTGCTGGATCGACCTGGCCGTCATCGAGGAGGCGGAGGCGGAGGTCGCCCGCCAGCGCCGCCCCTGGGGCCCCATGCGCCGCTGACCGCCCCGCCCCGCCCCTCCCGGACCGTCCGGCCGCCCCGCCGCCCACCAGTGACCAACGTCCCGGCTGGCACCCCGCATCCGGGGAAGACGGGGTTCCATGTCGACTGCGAACGATCAGCCGCTCAAGCGCGCGCTCACCACGCCCCTGCTCTACTTCTTCATCCTCGGCGACGTCCTCGGAGCCGGCGTCTACGTCCTGATCGGCCAGGTCGCCGCCGACGCCGGAGGCGCCGTATGGGTGCCGCTCGCCGTCGCTCTCGCGCTCGCCCTGCTCACGGCCGCGTCCTACGCGGAACTCGCCACCAAGTACCCCCGCGCCGGTGGCGCCTCCCACTACGCCACCCGTGCCTACGGGCCGTTCGCCGGGTTCCTCGCGGGCTTCTGCATGCTCGCCGCGGGGATCGTCTCGGTCGGAGCGCTGGCCCGGGGCTTCGCCGGTGACTACCTGACGGCGTTCGTGACCGTCCCCGTCGCCCTGGTCGCCGTCCTGTTCCTGGCGGCCCTCGCCCTGGTCAACGCCCGCGGCATCCGGGAGTCCACGCGTGCCAACGTGGTCGCCACGGTCATCGAGGTGGGCGGTCTCGCGATCATCGTCGTACTCGGCGCGTGGCTGCTGCTGCGGGGCGACGGCGACCCGGGCCGCCTCACCCGGCTCGGTACGGCCGAGCAGGGCGCGGCCTCCGCCGTACTGAGCGGCGCGGTCCTCGCGTACTACTCCTTCGTCGGCTTCGAGACGTCCGTCAATGTCGCCGAGGAGACCCGCGACCCCCGGCGTTCCTACCCCCGCGCCCTCTTCGGCGCGCTCATCACGGCGGGCGCCGTGTACGTCCTCGTCGGTCTGGCCGCCTCCGCCGCCGTACCGACCGGCACGCTCGCGCAGTCCAGCGGGCCGCTGCTGGAGGTGGTGCGGGCGGCGGGCGGAGTGCCGGTGTGGCTGTTCAGCGCGATCGCGCTGGTCGCCGTCGCCAACGGGGCCCTGCTGACCGGCATCATGTCCTCCCGGCTCGCCTACGGCATGGCCCGGGACGGTCTGCTGCCCGCCGCGCTGACGAAGGTGCTGCCCGGGCGCCGCACCCCGTGGGCCGCGATCGCGGCCACGACCGCCCTGTCGATGCTCCTCGCCCTCACCGGCAGCGTCGCCACCCTCGCCTCGACCCTGGTCCTTCTGCTCCTGGTGGTGTTCTTCATGGTCAACACCGCCGCGCTCGTCCTGCGCCGCGACCCGGGCGGCGCCTCCGGCCACTTCCGGGCTCCGACCGTGGTCCCGGTACTGGGCGCGGCCTCCTGCGTCCTGCTCGCCACCCGGGTCGAGCCCGAGGTCTGGCTGCGCGGGCTGATCGTGCTGGGCGTGGGCCTGGTGCTCGCGGCGGTGGCCGCCGCCCGGCGCGACACGGAGCGGGCGCCTGTGTGAGGCGGCGGCGTGGGCCATGCGCGGTACCGCGCGGCGTGGCGGCTTGGCCGCGGGCCGCACCGGATGTGCCCTGGCCCTGCGCGTTCCCGCGCCAGGAGCCCCGGGAGTACGAGATGTCCCTCCGAGTCACCGCCGCCGCGGCCGTTCTCCTCGCCCTCGCCCCGGCCGTCCCCGTTCACGCCGACCCGCAGGACCAAGGCCTCTTCCTGACCGTCTCGGGCGGCGACGAGAGCTGGATCCGGGGCGTCCGGCTCTACTGCTCGCCCCGGCCGCGCGGCCCCCACCCGAACGCCGAGGGCGCCTGCGCGGCCCTCGACACGGCGCGTGGGGACCTCGACCGGCTGCGTGGTGACCAGCATCCCTGCACCAAGAGGTTCGACCCGGTCACCGCGCGTGCCGTCGGCGAGTGGCGCGGTCTGCGGCTCGACTGGCGCAAGACCTACCCCAACGACTGCGTACTGGACACCGAGACCGCCCCCGTTTTCCGCTTCTGAGCAGCTCCGGGACGGGCTCCGGGCAACCTCCGGGCGGGCCCTGGCCCGCCCCGGCGGCCCCCGGTCACGTGTCGCGCGTGGCGGCCATACCGATCGTCACCAGCCCGAGCACCACCCAGCCGAACCACAGCCAGCCGTTGCTGCCGAGCGCCACCGTGTACGCCGTCGTCACCACCAGCGCCCCGATGGTGAGCCCGCTCATCGTCTTCGTGGAACCGGACATGCGCGTCCTCCTCATGGCGGCCGTACCGCCATGGTCCCCCCTGAGGAGCCCCTGCCGCTACCGTCCGCGCGCCTGCAACGAGGCCAGGTAGGCGTTGTACGCCGCCAGCTCCTTGTCCCCGTCCCGGTCGGCCGCCCGGTCCTTGCGGACCGCGTGGCGCTGCTCGGACCGGTACCACTGGTACACCAGCGCGATCAGCACCAGCACGGACGGGATCTCGCTGAACGCCCAGGCGATGCCGCCCGCCGCGTTCTGGTCGGCGAGGGCGTCGACACCGAGCGAGGCCGGCGGGTTCGCGTACGCCTTGACCATCGGCTCCGTCGCCATCATCAGCGCGATGCCGAAGAAGGCGTGGAACGGCATGCCCGCGAACAGCTCCAGCATCCGCATCACATAGCCGGGCCGGTGCGGACCCGGGTCCACGCCCATGATCGGCCAGAAGAAGACCAGGCCCACCGCGAGGAAGTGCATCATCATCGCGATGTGCCCCGGCTTGGAGCCCATCAGGAAGTCGAACAACGGCGTGAAGTACAGGCCGTACAGGCTCGCGATGAACAGCGGGATCGTGAACACCGGGTGCGTGACGACCCGCATGTAGCGGCTGTGCAGCAGCGCCAGCAACAGCTCGCGCGGCCCCTTGGCGCCGCGCCGGGACGCGACCGGCAGCGCCCGCAGGGCCAGCGTCACCGGCGCGCCGAGGAGCAGCAGGATCGGCGACAGCATGCTGATGACCATGTGCTGGACCATGTGCACGCTAAACATGACCATGCCGTAGTCGTTCAGCTTGGTGCACATCACCAGCGCCACGGTCAGCACACCGACGACGAAGAACACGATCCGCGCGACCGGCCAGGCGTCTCCGCGCCGGCGCAGCCGGGCGACGCCCCACCCGTACAGGGCGAGGGCCAGCAGACAGCCGACGAGGAAGAAGGTGTCCGGCGAGAACGCGAGGGCCCGCTCCAGGGTGAACGGCGGCAGATCCATGGGCATGCCGTGCATACCGTGCCCGCTGTGATCCATCCGCCGGCTCCTGATTCGTTTCGTGCTGGGTTGTCCGCTTGCGGGGTCCAGACTAGAACCGCCCCCGATCGCGGCTGCGACCGGGGGCGGGATGTTCAGCACACAACGGAAATCACCGGACGGACGTCACAGGACCGTCTCGGCCTCGTCGTACCGCTCCGACGGCACGGTCTTCAGCGTCTCCACGGCCTCGGCCAGCGGCACCATCACGATGTCCGTGCCGCGCAGCGCGGTCAGCATGCCGAACTCGCCCCGGTGCGCCGCCTCCACCGCGTGCCAGCCGAACCGCGTCGCCAGGACCCTGTCGTACGCGGTCGGCGTCCCGCCCCGCTGCACATGCCCGAGGATCACCGCGCGGGCCTCCTTGCCGAGCCGGTGCTCCAGCTCGCCCGCCAGCTGCTGGGCCACGCCGGCGAACCGCTCGTGCCCGTAGATGTCCTTGCCGCCCTCGTTGAACTCCATCGTGCCCGCGCGCGGCTTGGCGCCCTCCGCGACCACCACGATCGCGAACTTCTTGCCCGCCTCGAAGCGCGCCCCGACCCGGGCGGTCAGCTCGTCGATGTCGAAGGGTCGCTCGGGGACGACGATCGCGTGCGCACCGGCGGCCATGCCGGAGTGCAGGGCGATCCAGCCGGTGTGGCGGCCCATGACCTCGACGATCAGCACACGCTGGTGGGACTCGGCGGTGGTCTTCAGCCGGTCCAGCGCCTCCGTGGCGACGCCGACGGCCGTGTCGAACCCGAAGGTGACGTCGGTCGACGCGATGTCGTTGTCGATGGTCTTGGGCACACCGACGATCGGCAGCCCCGCCTGGGAGAGCAGGTTGGCGGCCTTGAGGGTGCCCTCGCCGCCGATCGGGATGATCGCGTCGAGACCGAGGTCGGCGACGTGCCCCTTGGCGCGCTCGACGCCGTCGACGAGGTGCGCCGGCTGGACGCGGGAGGAGCCGAGGATCGTACCGCCCCGGGCCAGGATGCCGGCCACCGCGTCAAGGTCGAGCTTGCGGTAGTCGCACTCCAGGAGGCCCTTCCAGCCGTCGTGGAAGCCGATGACCTCGTCGCCGTGGTCGACGACGGCGCGGTGCACGACGGAACGGATGACAGCGTTCAGACCGGGGCAGTCGCCGCCGGAGGTGAGCACACCAATGCGCATAGCCCGAAATACCTTTGCAACGTGGGCCGACTCCCGGACCACGTCGTCCGGTTGGATCCCCGCCACCCTACCGGCGTTGGGTGACGGGGCCGAAACGAGCGTCCGACTACTGGACGGTAGTCGTACGAACCGACAAAGCCGGTGGATCGACGGCCCGTCAGGCGGGCTGGCTCGCCGCCGCGATGCGCTCCGCGCGCAGCGCCTCGTACCACCGGTCGTCGGTCGGCGGCAGCGCGTTCACATCGAGGGCCAGCTTCAGCAGCAGGTCCGCGATCTGAGGATTGCGCGCCATGACCGGTCCGTGCATGTACGTCCCGAAAACGGTGTCGTTGTACGCGCCTTCGGTGCCGTCCCCGGTGCCGTTGCCGTTGCCGAACACCGTCCGGGCGAACGGGCGGGCCGTCGGACCGAGGTGGGTGACGCCCTGGTGGTTCTCGAAACCGGTCAGCTGGGGCAGGCCCAGGCGCGGGTCGATGTCCGCCAGTACGTCACCGACGCAGCGGGCGCCCTCGCCGCGCGTGGAGATCACGTCGATCAGGCCGAGGCCCGGCTCCCGCTCCCCGAGGTCGTTGATGAACTCGTGGCCCAGGATCTGGTACCCGGCGCACACCGAGAAGATGATGGCGCCGTTCTCGGCGGCCCGGTTCAGGCCGCCGTCCCGGCGCAGCCGCTCGGCCGCCAGCCGCTGCGGCCGGTCCTCGCCGCCACCGATCAGGTAGATGTCACCGGACGTCGGGATGGGCTGGTCGCTGCGCACGTCCACCCGCTGCACGTCCAGGCCGCGCTGGCGGGCGCGCCGCTCCACCACGAGGGCGTTGCCCTGGTCTCCGTACGTACTGAGCAGGTCCGGGTAGACCCACACCAGACGCAGACTGCTGTCGCTCATGCTCATGTCCTTCTGGGGGTCAGTTGCCGACGCGGCGGCGGACGTCCTGGAACGCGGTGTAGTTGGCGATCAGCTCGATCCGCCCGGGCGGGGAGAGCTGCACCGCCTCGTCGACGGTCTCGCAGACCCGGAAGTCCAGGCCCGCGACTTCGAGCCGCACCGCGAGGTCCAGCCGGCGGTCGCCGATGACCACGATCGGGTGCCCGGCCAGCCGCGTGTAGTCCACGTCCCACAGCCAGGAGGTGTCCGTGCCGTCCGCGCCACGGGCGTTGACCGACAGGATGACCGGCGTCGGCGGCGGGTCGATCAGCGAAAATGTTTCGAGCCAGCCCGCCGGGTTCTTCGCCAGGAGCAGCCGCAGGTCACGGCCCTGGAACGAGACCACGTCGTACCGGCCGGCCACCGCCTGCACCTGGTACATGCGCTCCAGCGCCACCTGCGGCGGTACGCCGAAGACGGCCGCGACGGCCGCCGAGGTGGCGGCGTTCGCCCGGTTGGCGCGGCCCGGCAGCTGGAGGTGGATCGGCCAGGCCGAACCGTGCGGGTCCAGCACGTGGTCGCCGCTGAGCGCCCAGCTGGGGGCGGGGCGGCGGAAGCCGCACTCACCGCAGAACCAGTCGTCGCCGGGGCGCTGCATCACACCGCCGCAGGCGGGGCAGGACCAGGCGTCGTCCTTCCACTCCTGACCGGCCGCCACCCACACGACGTTGGGGGAGGAGGACGCGGCCCAGACGACGAGCGGGTCGTCGGCGTTGGCGATGACGACCGCCTTCGAGCCGGACAACCCCTCGCGCCACTTCTCGGCGAGCATCCGCGTCTCGGCGGCGCGGTCGAGCTGGTCGCGCGAGAGGTTGAGCAGCGCGATCGCCTTGGGCGCCACGTCGCGCGCGACGCCGGCGAGGTACTTCTCGTCGACCTCGATCACGCCGTACTTGGCGTCCGAGCCGCCGGCGAGGGCGGAGGTGATGCCCGCCGGCATGTTCGCGCCGAGCGCGTTCGAGACGACCGGGCCGCTGGCCCGCAGTGCCTCGGCGATCAGCCGGGTGGTGGTGGTCTTGCCGTTGGTCGCCGACACCAGGACGACGTCCAGATGCTGCGCGAGCCGCCCCAGCAGTTCGGGGTCGAGCTTGAGCGCCACCCGGCCGCCGATCACCGATCCGCTGCCGCGTCCCGCCGCGCGAGACACCGCCGCTGCGGCCTTGCCTGCCGTCACGGCCAGCTTGGCGCGCGGCGACAGCGGCTCCGAGTTGCCTGCCATCGTCCTTGTTCCTCCTAGCGTGGGTCCGGGCTCAGCCTATCGAGATCCGGCCGGGCGCCCGAACCGCGCCACCTGCCGAAACCCTCCGGCGGGGTGGAACGTACGCTGGACGCCATGCGAAACCGGCCGATCCCCGGCAGTTCCGGCCATGTACGGGCCATGTCACTGCTCGGCGACCCGGTCCTGCACACCCCCTGTGAGCCCGTCACCGACTTCGGTCCGTCCCTGTCGCGGCTCGTCGAGGACATGTTCGCCACGATGTACGCGGCCCAGGGCGTGGGCCTCGCGGCCAATCAGGTCGGGGTGGGCCTGCGGGTCTTCGTCTACGACTGCCCCGACGACGAGGACGTCCGCCACCTCGGCCACCTCGTCAACCCGCGCCTGGTGGAGGCGGACGGTGTCACGGTGCGCGGCCCGGAGGGCTGCCTGTCCCTGCCGGGCCTCGAGGCGGGTACGGAACGCTTCGACCGCGCGGTGGTCGAGGGCGTCGACCTGCTGGGCGCGCCGGTGCGCGTGGAGGGCACGGGCTTCTTCGCCCGCTGCCTCCAGCACGAGTGCGACCACCTGGACGGCACGGTCTACACGGACCGCCTCACCGGCTGGCGCCGCACGAAGGCCCTCCGCGCGGCGCGCCGGGCGAAGTGGGCCGTCCGCCGCTGACGGCCGTTTCCGACGCCCGCCCGCGCCCGGCCCCTGACGGCCCCGTCAGAACCCCGGGCCGCCCGTCCTGTCGTCCACCTGCTCCAGGCGGCCCCAGAGCAGGTCCGCCAGGCCCCGTACCAACTCCTCCCGCGAACAGGGGCGTTCGCCGAGCCACCAGTCGCCCGCCGCGTGCATCATGCCGACGATGCCGTGGCCCCACACCCGGGCCATCACCTCGCTGTTCGGTCCCAGGTCGACGCGCTCGGCGATCACCCGGGCGAGTTCCTCGCCCATGCGGCGCAGCACCGGCGCCGAGTGGCGTCCTATGTCGAAGCCCTGCTCCGACTGCTGCCCGGTGCCGGTGTCCTCCGAGGGGTGCATCAGGAACCGGTACACCTGGGGGCGCGCCTCGATGGCGGCGAGGTAGGTGTCGAGCGTCGCCTCCACCCGCTCGCGCCGGTCGGCGGGCGCGTCGAGCGCCGACTGCAGGGCGGACAGCAGGGCGTCCGTGTGGCGCTTGGCGAGCGCGCGGTACAGGCCGCCCTTGTCGCCGAAGTGGCGGTAGAGGATCGGCTTGGTGATGCCGGCCTCGGCGGCGATGGCGTTCATGGACGCCTGTGGCCCGTCACGGAGGACCACGCGGTCGGCGGCCTCGAGCAGTTCGCGTCGCCGCTGGTCGGCCGACCGCTGCTGGTCGGTCCGGTGTGTGGTCTCCATAGCGTGTCTCTCCCCGCCCGTGCGATGTCCCTAAGACCCGCGCAACGTAACACCCACCCCGCCGGGGCCGCCGGTTGACAGCGGCTACTTACCGGTAACAGACTGCGGTTACCGTAAGTAACACGCCGGGAGGGAACATGGCCGAGTTCACGTTTGAACTCAACGACGACCAGAAGCAGGTCCGTGACTGGCTGCACGGCTTCGCCAAGGACGTGATCCGACCGGCCGCCTCCGAGTGGGACGAGCGTGAGGAGACCCCCTGGCCGATCATCCAGGAGGCCGCCAAGGTCGGCATCTACTCCCTCGACTTCTACGCCCAGCAGTTCTTCGACCCCACCGGTCTCGGCATCCCCATGACCATGGAGGAGCTGTTCTGGGGCGACGCGGGCATCGCCCTGTCCATCGTCGGCACGGGCCTGGCGGCCGTCGGCGTCCTCGCCAACGGCACCGAGGAGCAGATCGGCACCTGGATCCCGCAGATGTACGGCGACCCCGACGACGTCAAGGTCGCCGCCTTCTGCTCCTCCGAACCCGACGCGGGTTCGGACGTCGCCGCCATGCGTACCCGCGCGGTGTACGACGAAGCCAAGGACGAGTGGGTCCTCAACGGCACCAAGACCTGGGCCACCAACGGCGGCATCGCCAACGTCCATGTCGTCGTCGCCGTCGTCGACCCCGAGCTCGGCTCCAAGGGCCATGCCTCCTTCATCGTCCCGCCGAACACCCCCGGCCTCTCCCAGGGGCAGAAGTTCAAGAAGCACGGCATCCGCGCCTCCCACACCGCCGAGGTCGTCCTCGAGGACGTCCGCGTCCCCGGCTCCTGCCTGCTGGGCGGCAAGGAGAAGCTCGACGAGCGTCTCGCCCGCGCCCGGGAGAAGGCCAAGGCGGGCGGCGAGAGGGTCAAGAACGCCGCCATGGCCACCTTCGAGGCGTCCCGCCCCGCCGTCGGCGCCATGGCCGTGGGCACCGCCCGCGCCGCGTACGAAGTGGCCCTGGACTACGCCAAGACCCGCGTCCAGTTCGGCCGCCCCATCATCGACAACCAGGGCGTCGCCTTCCAGCTGGCCGACATGCGCACCCAGATCGACGCCGCCCGGCTCCTGGTCTGGCGCGCCTCCTGGATGGCCACCACCGGGAAGCCGTTCACCTCCGCCGAGGGCTCGATGTCCAAGCTCTACGCGAGCGAGGTCGCCAAGAAGGTCACCGCCCAGGCCGTCCAGATCCTCGGCGGCAACGGCTTCACCCGTGAGTACCCGGTGGAGCGGATGCACCGCGACAGCGCGATATACACCATCTTCGAGGGCACGAGCGAGGTCCAGCGCCTCGTCATTGCCCGCACCCTGTCGGGGATGCCGATCCGCTGACGCCATCCGGCCCCCGGATTCCCTAGGGGCAGCTTTCGGTCAGCTTCACCGCGCCGAAGTCCAACTCGGAGTCGGTGGCGATGACCGTGCCGGGCTCGTGGTTCTGCGTACAGACCGTCCAATTGCGGTCGAGCACCTGCATGCGGCCGGCTCCCGTGCTGTCGTGCGAGGTGAGGACGTAGAGGCCTTCCGCCTGCGCCGCATCCTGGGCGGCTTGCAGGTCCATGCCCACGAAGTCCGGCACGGTGACCTTCTCGCTCGGCTCCTCGACGGCGGGTGCCGGCTTTGCCGCATCCTGCGAAACCGCGGCCTTCGGCTGCGGCGCCACGGGTGCCGCGGTAACGGTCCTGGTAACCGTGGGTGCGGGGCGGGAGCCGGCGGTCACCTTCGTATCGCCGCTGCCTGAGCTGCCGATGCCCACACCGACCAGGAACAGGACGAGGGCGGCAGGGATGACGATGCGCTTCCGCGCCCATCGCGGACCGTCACCGGGCCCCGCACCGGGCGGCTCCGCCCACTGCGGTTGCTTCGGCTGCTGCGGAGGCTGGGTGTTCCACGCCATGATGTTCCCCCAAGGGTGATGAAAGAGGAACCGACCGTAACGGCGTCCATCTGCCCCGGGTGAGGGTCTCGTTCCGTTGGTGATGGAATCGTGACTGTTGTGGATCTGCCGTGGCCTGCGGTCAGTTGTCGGCCGACCGCGGGCCACGACGTACCGTCACTTGACGGACCCCGCCATCACGCCCTGGACGAAGTGCCGTTGGAAGGCGAAGAACACCACCACCGGCACGACCAGGGAGAGGAAGGCGCCGGGCGCCAGGACGTCGATGTTGCTGCCGAACTGACGCACCTGCGACTGGAGTTCCACCGTCAGGGGCTGTGAGGAGCTGTCGGCGAACAGCAGCGCCACCAGCATGTCGTTCCACACCCACAGGAACTGGAAGATCGCCAGGCTGGCGATCGCGGGCCGGCCCACCGGCAGGACCAGCTGGGTGAAGATCCGCCACTCGCCGCCGCCGTCCATCCGCGCGGCCTCCAGCATCTCGCGCGGGATGTCGGCGAAGTAGTTGCGCAGCAGGAAGACCGCGAACGGCAGCCCGTACGCGACGTGGAACAGCACCACGCCCGGGATCGTGCCGAACAGGCCCAGCTGCCCGAAGAGCTTGGCGACCGGCAGCAGGCCCACCTGGACGGGGACCACCAGCAGCGCCACCACCGCCAGGAAGATCCAGTCGCGGCCGGGGAACTCCAGCCAGGCGAAGGCGTACCCGGCGAGCGCCGCGAGGACCACGACGAGGACGGTCGTGGGCACCGAGATCAGCACGGTGTTCCAGAACGCCCGGGTGATGCCCGCGTTGCCCAGCAGCGCCGTGTAGTTGTCGAAGGACAGCTGACCCGGGCCGGTCAGCGCGGTCCACCAGCCGCTCGCCGCGTTGTCGTTGGCCGAGCGCAACGAGGACAGCAGCAGCCCGGCCACCGGGGTGATCCAGACGAGTCCGACGACCGCCAGGAACGCCTGGACCAGCCCGTTGCCCAGCCAGCGGCGCAGCCGGCCGCCCCGCGGGCGGGCCGCCGCGGGCCGGGCGGGCGGGGGAGGAGCGGACGGTTTCGACGGAGGTGCGGTGACGGTCGCGCTCATGACTGGCTCCTGCGGAAGCGGCGGACGTTGAACACCATGGCCGGGATCACCAGCAGCAGGAGCAGGACGCCGAGCGCACTGCCCAGCCCCTGGTTGTTGCCGCCGCCGAAGGAGACGAGCCACATCTGGGTGGCGAGGACCGTGGCGTCCTCCTGCACCGGGCCCGGCGCGATGATGTAGATCAGGTCGAAGACCTTCATCACATTGATCACCAGGGTCACGAAGACCACCGTCAGCACCGGCGCCAGCAGCGGCACGGTGATCCGGCGGAACACCTGCCACTCGCTCGCCCCGTCCATCCGGGCCGCCTCCAGCGCGTCACGCGGCAGCGACGACAGCCCGGCGCCGATGAGCACCATGGCGAAGCCGGTCCAGATCCACAGGTAGGCGCCGATGATCGCCGGGGTGACGAGCGCCGGGCCGAGCCAGGAGACGCCCTCGTAGGGCGGTGCGAAGTTCGCCGCGGGCAGCCGTACGGTGTACGAGCCGTCCGTGAGGTCCGCGAAGCGGAACGAGCCGTCGGCCGCCGTCGTCGCCGTGGCGACCGCCTTTCCGTCCCGTACGGCCTCCACCGCCATTCCCGGCAGGCCGCGTTCGGCCGGGTCGATCACTCCCGGCCGCCCCCCGCCGCCGGGAGTGAAGTCCAGGTAGACGACACCGCGCACCTCGTCCGCGGCGGCTTTCGCGGCGGAGGCGGGCTTCGCCTCCGCGGGCATCTCCTTGGGGGGTACGCCCACCAGCCCGAGGTTCACGGCGCTGCCCGGCGAGACGGCCTCGGCCGTGCCGTACGACCCGTCCGGGGCCTTCTCCAGACCCTGGTCCTCCCGGGGGCGGGCGGCCGGGTACGAGGACGTCTCCTGGAAGACGTCGTGCACGCCGACCACCGCCGCGTTGAGCACGCCCTTGTCGGGGTCCTCCTCGTAGGCGAGCCGGAAGATGATGCCCGCCGCCAGGAAGGAGACGGCCATCGGCATGAACAGCAGCAGTTTGAACGCGGTGGCCCAGCGGACCTTCTCCACCAGTACGGCGAGGACCAGGCCGAGCCCGGTGAGCAGCGTCGGGGCGACGACCACCCAGATGGCGCTGTTGCGGATGGCGGTCAGGGTGGCGGGGTCGCGGAACATCTCCGCGTAGTTCTCCCCGCCGACGAACCGGGTCCCGGCCGCGTCGAAGAAGCTGCGGCCGACGGAGAACAGGACCGGGTAGACGACCAGCGCGCCGAGGAGCAGCAGCGCCGGCAGGACGAAGGCGACGGCGATGGTCCGCCGGCGGCGCTGGGCGCGCCGCCGGGGACTCGCGGCCCCCACGGGAGTGGTGAGGGTGGTCATGTCGTCAGCCCTTGTACGCCTTGGCCGCCGCGGCTTCGAGCGCCGCCGCGGTGGCCGCCGGGTTCGACGGGTCGCGCAGGAAGTCCTGGAGCAGCTTCCACTCGCCCACGCCCTTGGTGCCGCCGAAGGAGGCCGGCGCCTGGTCCGACATGTCGAAGCGCACCGAATCCCCGGCGTCGATCAGCGACTTGGCCGTCTCACGCAGCGTGTCGTCACCGTACGAGGCGAGGTCCAGCCTCTTGTTGGGGGAGAGGAATCCGCCCGCCTCGGCCCACACGGCCGCCGCCTCGGGGCCGGCCAGGTACTCCAGGAACGCCGTCGCGGCCTTCTGGTTCTTGCCGTCCTTCAGGACGACGGCGGCGTCACCGCCGCTGACCACCGGCTCCTTGCCGCCCGCGACCGCGGGGAAGGGGAAGAAGCGGGCGTCCTCGCCGATCTTCTTGCCGAACTGGTCCTTGGCTATACCCGCGACGAAATCGCCCTCGTACACCATCCCGGCCTCGGGGTCGGGGCCGAAGACCTTCTCCACGGAGCCGGGGAAGTCGGTGCCCAGCGCGCCCTTCTGGCCGCCCGCGATCAGCTTCTTGTCGGAGAACAGCTTGCCGAGGGTGGTCAGGGCCTTCACCACCGTGGGGTCGGTCCACGGGATCTCGTGCCGGGCGAGCTGGTCGTACTTCTCGGGACCGGCCTGGGAGAGGTAGATGTTCTCGAACCAGTCGGTGAGCGTCCAGCCGTCCTCACCGGCGACCGCGAAGGCCGGCAGTCCGGAGTCGGAGACCGCCTGCCCGCTCTTGAGCATCTCCTCGTACGTCTTCGGCGGCTTGACGCCCGCCTGCTCGAACGCCTCCGGGCTGTACCAGACGGTCGACTTGTGGGCGGCCTTGAAGTACAGGCCGTACAGCTTCCCGTCGACCGAGCCGTACTCCTTCCACACCGGCGCGTAGTTGGAGTCGACGGCACCCGCGGTCTTGCCGGACAGCGGCTTGAGCCAGCCCTTCTTCGCGAACTGCTGGAGCACGCCGACCTGGGGGACCATCACCACGTCCGGGGCGTTGCCTCCCTCGATCTTGCTGCCGACGACCGTGGAGACGTTGTCACCGGTCGACGTGAACCGGGTCTTGGCCCCGGTCTTCTCGGTGAAGGCGTCCAGCACCTTCTGGAAGTTCTTCTGCTCGGCGCCGGACCACACACCGGCCACGTTGAGGGTCTGGCCGCTGAGTTCCTTGCTCCCGCCGCCCGCGCTCACCGGGCCGCCGCCGCAGGCGGTCGCCCCCAGGGCCAGGGTCAGCGCCGAACAGCACGCCATCGCCATCCGTCGTCGCGTCATCATCGTGATACCTCCGAGGTGGTGTGGTCACCGGTCCACCAGGCGGCGGTGGATCCGGGCAGTACGCCGGCCGGGCAAGGGCCGCTGGACAGCAGGGGGGCGCCGGAGACCGGTGCGGGGACCGGGTCGGCGGTGAAATTGACGGCGCAGACGAGGCCCTCACCGCGCTCGAAGGCCAGGACGCCGGGCGGCGCCTGAAGCCAGCGCAATGTGCCCTCGCCCAACTGCGGCAGGCCGTGCCGCAGTTGGAGGCCGTCGCGGTACAGGTGCCAGAACGAGCGCGTGTCGGCGAGCGCCCGGTCGGTGGCGTGCTCCGCGAACCAGCCGGGCTGCGGCAGCCACGGCTTGGCGCTCTCGGCGCCGGTGCTGAACCCGAACGGCGAGGCGTGCCCCGACCACGGCAGCGGTACGCGGCAGCCGTCACGGATCCGGGCCCGGCTGCCGGTGCGCCGGAAGATCGGGTCGGTGAGCACCTCGTCCGGCAGGTCCACGACCTCCGGCAGGCCCAGCTCCTCGCCCTGGTAGATGTAGGCGGCGCCCGGCAGCGCCAGCATCAGCAGGGCCGCGGCGCGCGCCCGGGCGGCGCCCAGGCCGCTGCCCTCGGTGCCGGACTCGCCGTAGCGGGTCACCGTGCGCACCTGGTCGTGGTTGTTGAGCACCCAGGTGACGGTGGAACCGGTGCCCGCGATGTCCCGGATCGCCTCGTCGATGACCGTGCGGAAGGTGTCGGCGTCCCAGGGGGCGCTCAGCAGGTCGAAGAAGAACGCCTGGTGCAGCTCGTCGGGGCGGACGTACTTGGCGTGCTCACGGGCGGTCGGTACGGACACCTCGCCGACCAGCAGCCGTTCGCGGCCGTCGCGGGCCGTGTACTCCTCGCACACCGCGCGCCAGTGACGCCACACGTCGTGCACCTCGGGCTGGTTCCAGGCGAGCGGGTTGACCGAGTCGCGGGTGCGGGCGTCGGCCTCCGGGTCGGGGGAGTCCGGCAACTCCGGGTGCTTGAACAGCCCGGCGGCCACGTCGATGCGGAATCCGTCGACGCCCCGGTCCAGCCAGAACCGCAGCACATGGTCGAAGTGGGCGGCCACCTCGGGGTTGCGCCAGTTCAGGTCCGGCTGCTCGGGCGTGAACATGTGCAGGTACCACTGGCCGGGCGTGCCGTCCTGCTCGGTCACCCGGCTCCAGGCGGGACCGCCGAACATGGCGTGCCAGTTGTTGGGCGGAACGTCCCCGCCGGGGCCGCGGCCCTCGGCGAAGTGGAACCGGGCGCGGGCCTCGCTGCCGGGGGCGGAGGCGAGCGCCTCGCGGAACCAGGCGTGCTCACTGGAGCAGTGGTTGGGGACGATGTCCAGCAGCACCTTGATGCCGAGCCGGTGCGCGTCGGCCACCAGCCGGCTGAACTCGGCCAGGTCGCCGAAGACGGGGTCCACATCGCAGTAGTCGGCGACGTCATAGCCGTGGTCGGCCTGCGGTGACGGGTAGAAGGGGCTCAGCCAGATGCCGTCGACGCCGAGCTTCTTGAGATACGGAAGTCCGGCGCGGACCCCGGCGAGGTCGCCGATGCCGTCACCGGTGCTGTCCAGGAAGCTGCGGACGTACACCTGATAGATCACCGCGTCGCGCCACCAGGGGTGGGCGGACCGGTGCGTGAGGTGCTGCGAGAGGCCGTCGTCGGCCGGAGCTGTGAGCATCACCCGTTGACCTGTTTCTTCGTGAAGGGGTGCGCGCCAACCAGAGCGGGTAGCGGTTATGCATGCATGTTAGGTAGGGATGGCGAGAGGGTGTCAACGATGGTGCAGAAAACAGCGGAAATTGGCGGCTTATGTCCGGGTGTATCCCGCAGATGGGACAGCTGGGATTGCCTAACGGTTAACTATCCGGGCTCAGCGGCGCCCGGCGATGGCCGCGAGCTCCCCGGCGAGCCGCCGCACGGCCGCCTCGGGTGTCTGGCGCTGCGCCATCGCGTCATGCGCCACCGCCTGCACGGCCAGGCTGACCTGCTGGTAATGCGGGCTCTTGGGGCGTGGCGCCGCGGCCAGCACGCTGGCCCGCAAGGTGGGCAGGTAGGGGAACCGGCGCACCAGGGCCGGGTCCTCGTAGAGCGCCGCCCGCACCGGCGGCAGGGCGCCCTCGGTCAGCACGCGGCGCTGTACGTGCTCACTCGTGAGGTACGCGATGAGGTCACGCGCCGAGTCCGGGTGCCGCGCGTGGCTGCTCACCGCGAGGTTCGACCCGCCCAGCACGCTCGTGCCCGGCCCCTCGGGCCCCGGCAGCGGCACCGCGCCGAACTTCCCCGCCACCCGGGAGTCCTCGCCGGAGGCGCCGGCGTAGGCGTACGGCCAGTTGCGCAGGAACAGCAGCCGGCCGTCCTGGAAGGCCTGCCGGGACTCCTCCTCGGTGTAGGCCAGCGCCTCCCGGGGGATCCAGCCGTCCCGTACGCCCCGCGCCAGGAAGCCGATCCCCGCGCGCGCCGCCGCCGAGTCGACCGTGACCCGCTCGCCCTCGTCGCCGAGGATCGTGCCGCCCGCCGAGTACACCGCCTCGGCGGCGTTCACCGTCAGCCCCTCGTACGGCAGGAACTGGCCCGCGTACCCCCCGAGGCCGTACCTCGGGGCGAGCGTCCGCGCCTGGCGCTCCAGCTCCGCCCAGGTGCGCGGCGGCCGCTCGCCCTCGCGGTCGAGGACGTCCTTGCGGTAGAAGAGCATTCCGGCATTCGTGACATAGGGGACGGCGTACAGCTTTCCGTCGTACGTCGCGGTGTCCACCACCGGGGGCAGGAAGCTGTTCAGCGGGAACCGCTCGCGGTCCACGGGGGCGATCCACCCGGCCGCGGCGAACTCCGACGTCCAGGCCACGTCGATGTTGAGCACGTCGAACCGGCCCGCACCCGACCGCAGGTCCGTGATCATCTGGGACCGGGTCTCGTCCGCCGAGTCGGGCAGCTCGACCAGCGTCACCTTCTCGCCCGGGTGCGCGCGGTTCCAGCCGTCCAGCACCCGGCCCAGATAGCCGGTGAGGTCGCCGGCCGTGGCCAGGGTCATCGGACCCCGCCCGCCGTCGGGTGCCCGGCCCGCCGGGGCGGTGCCGGAGGCCGCGTACCCGGTCAAAATGACCATGGCGACCAAGAGACCCCTACCCGCGGCACGTATCCACCGCATAGGTTCCTCCCAGCGCACCCGGCGCATGACATCGGCGTCCGCGTCTCGGGCATGTATACCCGTTAGGCATGGGCGATACTAGAGCCCACATCACATCGGGAGCACGCGGAGGAGGACAGCACGGGTGCGCCTTCCCCTCCTCGCCCTCCTGGCCCGGGGCCCCGCCCACGGCTACGAGCTCAAGCAGGACCTTGAGCAACTGCTGGGCGCCGCGTACCCTCCCACCAACGTCGGCCAGATCTACGTGACCCTGGGCCGGCTGGAGAAGTCCGGCCTCATCGAGGGCGAGGAGATCGCCCAGGAGAGCCGGCCCAACAAAAAGATCTACCGCCTCACCGACGCCGGGCAGGAAGCACTGCGCGCCTGGTTCGAGGAGACGGCCGACGAACCGAGGGTCCGGGACGAGTTCTTCATGAAACTCGCCCTCGCCCCGCGCACCGGGCTCGCCGACCAGATCGCCCTCATCAACAAACAGCGACGCGAGTACCTCAACACCATGCGCAACCTCTCCAAGCTGGCCGCGACCGAAGACCGGGACAACCGCATATCGCACCTGCTGATCGAGGGCGCCATGCTCCACCTCCAGGCCGACCTCGACTGGCTGGAGCGCTGCCAGGAGGAACTGGAGGACCTGCAATGACGGACACCTCCATACCGCTGCTGCGCGCCGAGGGCCTCACCAAGACCCACCACGGCGAGGGCGCCCCCGCCCACGCCGTACGCGGAGTCGACCTCGCCGTACGGCACGGCGAATTCGTCGCCGTCACCGGCCCGTCCGGCGCCGGGAAGTCCACGCTGCTGCACCTGCTCGGCGGCCTCCAGCGCCCCGACAGCGGCTCCCTGTGGCTCGACGGCGAGCGTACGGACGACTACAGCGAGGCGCGGTGGGCGATCGAGCGGCGCCGCCGCATCGGCATCGTCTTCCAGTTCTTCAACCTCGTCTCCAACCTGACCGTCGCCGACAACGTCGAACTGCCCGCCCTGCTGGCCGGCACCCCCGCCAAGCAGGCCCGCGCCGAGCGCGAGAAGCTCCTGGCCGAGCTGGGCCTGGAAGGCAAGGCCCGCAGCATGCCCGGCGAGCTGTCCGGCGGCGAACAGCAGCGCGTCGCCCTCGCCCGCGCCCTGGTCAACCAGCCGCGCCTGCTCCTCGCCGACGAACCGGCCGGCAGCCTGGACAGCAAGGGGACCCGCGAGGTCATGCGACTGCTGACCCGCTTCCACCAGCGCGGCCAGACCATCGTCCTCGTCACCCACGACGCACGGCTCGCCAGCGCCGCGGACCGGGTGATCAGCTTCTTCGACGGCCGGATAGCCGACGACGCCGAGCTCGGCGGAACGCCGCCGCGCCGCACCGGCCCGGCCGGGGTCATCGCGCTGAACGAACTGAAGGACTGACCGGCGGTGCGGGCCATGCTGCGCTGGGCGCACGCCGATCTTCGGACCCACCGGGGCGAGGCGCTGTTCCTCGTCGCCGCCACCGCCGGCATCGTCGCCTCCCTGCTGCTCGCCACCGCGCTGTTCGGGTACGCGACGAACCCCTGGCAGCGGGTCTTCACCCAGTCCCGCGGCGCCCACATCTGGATCCACACCGGCCCCGCCACCGACACCGGACGGCTCGCCGCGCTCGACGGCGTCGCCGACGTGTCCGGCCCGTACCGCACCGCCACCACCACCGCCGCCTCGCGCGGCGCCCGCGCGGGCGTGGAACTGCGCGCCACCGGCGCAGGCCTCCCGCCGACGGGCCGCCCGCTGATCACCTCCGGCCGCTGGCTCGACCCCGCCACGCCCGACGGGGTCGTCCTCGAAGCGGGCCTCGCCCGCGCCCTGTGGGCCGAGCCGGGCGACCGCCTCACCGTCGCGGGCCGCACGCTGACCGTCCTGGGCGTCGCCGAGACCGCCGAGCGCCGCTACCACCCCGGCGAACGGCCCGGCACCGTCTGGGCTCTGCCGCGCGCCGTCCCCGACGACCGCACCGTCGGCCAGGTCGTCGGACTGCGGCTCGCCGACCCCGACGACACCGACTACATGGTCCAGCGCGCCGTCACCACGCTCGGCGCGGGCGCCGTCAGCGACGTCTCCACCTGGCAGCAGGCCCGCGCCGACGCGCAAGGGGACACCAAACTGCTCGGCCAGGTCCTCGGGCTCTTCGGCCTCGGCGCCCTCATCGCCGCCGCGCTCGCCGTGTTCGGCGCCATCAGCACACGCGTGCGCGGCCACCTCCGGGACATCTCCGTCCTCAAGGCCGTCGGCTTCACCCCCGGCCAGGTCGTACGGATCTTCCTCGTCCAGCACCTGGCGTTCGCCGTGTTCGGCGCCGCCCTGGCCGTGCTGGCCGTCCGGACCCTGGGCGGCCGCCTTCCGGGGCGGCTCGGCGACGCCGTCCAGGTCTGGCAGGGCCTGCCGGGCCACCTCCCGGCCCTCCTGCTCGTCCCGGTCGCGGCCGTGCTGTTCATCGGGGCGGCCACCTGCCTGGCCGCCTGGCGGGCGGGCCGCGTACCGCCCGTACCGGTCCTGCCCCCGGCCGCCGCGCCCGGCGGAGGGCTGTCCGGCGCGGCCAGGAAGGCGCTCGCGCTGCGCGTACCGCCCGCGCTGGTCCTCGGCTGGCACCGGGCCTTCGGGCGGGGGCGCCGCGCCCCGGCCACCATCGTGCGCCTCGCCCTGCCGCTGCTGCTGATCACCGTGGCGCTCGGCGCGTGGACCACCATCGAACGCTTCGACAGCCGCCCCGAACAGGTGGGCCTCGCCGCCGCGCTCACCGCCCGCCCCGACGACACGCTCACCGACCGCGACGCGACCGCGCTGCTCGCGGCCAACCGCAACGTCACCGCCGCCCATCCCGGCCTGGAGGTCGCCGCCCTGGTGCCCGGCCAGACCGGCACCATCGCCCTGCGCGGCCTCGGCACCCGCGAGCGGCCCTACCCGTACTCCATCGCCGAGGGCCGCCCCGCGCACGGCCCCGACGAGGCCGTCGCCGGGCAGGGCCTGCTCGACCTGCTCGGCGCCCGCGTCGGCGACTGGGTACGGCTGACCGTCGGCGGCCACCCGCAGGTGCTGCACATCGTCGGCCGCAGCATCGAACCGGAGAACGGCGGCCGGGTCGTCTCCACCTCGCTCGACACCCTCCGCGAGAACGATCCCGGCCTGCGCCCCAGCCTCTACCAGCTCCAACTGCGCCCCGGCGCGGACCCCCGCGCGGTCAGCGCCGAACTCGCCGACGCCTCCGCGGGCCGGCTCGACATCCACGAGGTCACCAGCCCCGCCGACCGCCTCTCCGCGCTGCGCGGCGTCGTCGCCGGGCTGATCGCCGTCCTCGCCCTCATCGGCCTCACCGAACTGTCCACCGCCATCGGCGGCACCGTCCGGGACGGCGAACGCGACCTGCTCGCCCTGAAGGCCATCGGCCTGTCCCCGCGCCAGATCACCACCGTCACGGTCACCGCCATCGGCTGCGCCGCCCTGGCCGCCGCCCTCGTCGGCACCGCCCTCGGCGTCCCCTTCGCCCACTGGCTGATCGACCACGAGGCCCACGCCACCGGCATCGGCGCCGGCATCGCCCACGCCCCGCCCCCGCTCCACCTCCTGGCGCTCATCGTGGCCGCCGTCGCCGGCGCGGCCGCCCTCGCCGCCCTCCCCGCCGCCCGCGCCACCCGCCACCGCCTGGCGGACACCCTCAGCGCGGTGGCCTGACCCTCCGGGCGGTGCTGTACTGAAAGAGACGGACCGCATCGAGAGGGGGCGACATGCACTCTTCCCCCCGCAGTCGGACCAGTGCCGTCCTGGCTTCACTCGCCGTCGTCGTGGGACTCGGTGGAGTGGCTCCCACCACGACGCCGGCGCAGGCCGCCCCACCCGGCCCGATCGTGCTCCGCGTCATCGACGGCGACACGTTGGAGGTGCGCGGCACCGGCAGGGTCGTTCCCGACGGTGCCATCGCCCGCGTACGCCTGCTGGAGATCGACACACCCGAGAGGGGGGAGTGCTTCAGCCGCGAGGCCGCGGCCCGCACCGCCGAACTGATCCCGCCCGGAACCAGGCTGCGCTCGGAGCGTGACGTGGAGCTCAAGGACCGGTTCGGCCGCTACCTGCTCTATGTGTGGAACCAGCAGGGCGTCTTCGTCAACGAGTCGCTGGTCCGCAGCGGTCACGCCACGAGCGTGCTGTTCGAGCCCAACGACAAGTACTGGAAGACGATGACCGGGGCCCAGGCCGCGGCCCGGCAGGCCGGCGCCGGCCTGTGGTCCGCGTGCCCGGCCCCCTGACGCCGTCAGGCTCCCGGCAGCCGCGCCTCGATCGCCGCGACCAGCTCGGCCGCCTCCGGCTCCGTGCGCGGGCGGAAGCGGGTGACCTCGCCGTGCGGGGAGATCAGGAACTTCTCGAAGTTCCACTGGACGTCCCCGGCCTCGCCGTCCGCGTCCGCGGTCTTCGTCAGTTCCCCGTACAGCGGGTGCCGGTCCGGGCCGTTGACGTCCGTCTTCTCCAGCATCGGGAACGTCACGCCGTACGTCGCCGAGCAGAACGTGCCGATCTCCTCGGCCGTGCCCGGCTCCTGGCCGCCGAACTGGTTGCACGGCACGCCCAGGACCGTGAAGCCCCGGTCGCCGTACGTCTTCTGGAGCCGCTCCAGGCCCTCGTACTGCGGGGTCAGACCGCACTTGGAGGCGACGTTGACCACCAGGACCACCTTGCCCTCGTACGCGGCCAGGGTCGTCGGGTCACCGGACAGGGTGCGCAGCGGGATGTCGTACAGGGACATGCGGGACTCCTCCTCGAAGGGCACTGCCAACAGGGTCGATCAAAACATGCCCCGCCTGGTAGACAGACGGGTGTGCACCAGGAACAGCCTCCGCTGGAGACCGAGCCCGCTGCCACCGGCCCACGGCCGGTGCGGTGCCGGCTGTGCGGGCGGCCGCTGACCGGCGCCGCCTCCCGGCGCACCGGCCTCGGGCCCGCCTGCGATGCCAAGCTGCACCCGGCCGGGCCCGACATCAGGACCCGGCGCCACGAGGTGGAGCAGGACGCGTTGCCGGGCCTGTAGGGCTCAGTGGCGGCGGAACAGGCCCTCCTGTACCACCGACACCAGCAGCCGCCCCTCGCGGTCGTAGATCCGGCCGCGCGCCAGACCCCGGCCACCCGTCGCGATCGGGGACTCCTGGTCGTACAGGAACCACTCGTCGGTACGGAACGGGCGGTGGAACCACATGGCGTGGTCCAGCGACGCCATGTCGAACCCCCGTGGGCCCCACAGCGGTTCGATCGGGATCCGGACCGCGTCCAGCAGGGTCATGTCGGAGGCGTACGTCAGCGCGCACGTGTGGACCAGCGGGTCGTCACCGAGCGGGCCCACCGCGCGCATCCACACCGCGCTGCGCGGGTCGGCGTCCTTGACCTCCTCCGCCGTCCACCGCAGCCGGTCGACGTACCGGATGTCGAACGGCATGCGCCGCGCCATCCGCTCCATCGCCTCCGGCAGCGCGCCCAGGTGCTCCCGCACCTCGTCCGCCACCGACGGCAGCGACTCCGGCGGCGGGAAGTCCAGGCGCGGCGGCAGCTGGTGCTCGAAGCCCGCCTCCTCCGGCTGGTGGAAGGACGCCGTCAGGTTGAAGATCGTCTTGCCGCGCTGGATCGCGGTCACCCGCCGTGTGGTGAACGACCGCCCGTCCCTCACCCGTTCGACCTGATACACGATCGGCAGGCCCGGGATACCGGGCCGCAGGAAGTACGCGTGCAGCGAGTGGACCGGACGGTCGCCCTCCGTGGTGCGGCCGGCCGCGACCAGGGCCTGGCCGGCGACCTGCCCGCCGAAGACCCGTTGCAGGGACTCCTGCGGGCTCGCGCCGCGGAAGATGTTGACCTCGATCTGCTCCAGGTCGAGCAGGTCGACGAGTCGCTCGGCGGGGTTGGTCATCCACGGGTCCTTTCAGAGCTGGCCGACGTCGGTGACGCGGACGATCGCGCGGCCCTCCTCGTCCGAGGCCGCCAGGTCCACCTCCGCGCTGATGCCCCAGTCATGGTCGCCGTTCGGGTCGGCGAAGGTCTGCCGGACGCGCCACAGGCCGTGTTCCGGGTCCTCCTCGATGGCCAGCAGCTTCGGCCCCCGCGCGTCCGGGCCGGTGCCGAGGTCGTCGTACTCGTCCCAGTACGCGTCCATCGCCTCCGCCCACCGCTCCTCGTCCCAGCCGGACTCGGCGTCCATCTCGCCCAGCTCCTGGAGCTGGTCCAGCGCGGCCAGCTCGACGCGGCGGAACATCGCGTTGCGCACCAGGACGCGGAAGGCGCGGGCGTTGGCCGTGACCGGCTTGACCTGGTCGGCCTTCTCCTGGGCCTCCTCGGCGGTCTCGACCTCCGGGTTGGCCAGCTGCTCCCATTCGTCCAGCAGCGAGGAGTCGACCTGCCGCACCATCTCGCCGAGCCAGGCGATCAGGTCCTCCAAGTCCTCCGTCTTGAGGTCGTCCGGGATGGTGTGGTCCAGCGTCTTGTACGCGGACGCCAGGTAGCGCAGCACGATGCCCTCGGTGCGCGCCAGCTCGTAGAACGACGTGAACTCCGTGAAGGACAGCGCCCGTTCGTACATGTCACGGATGACGGACTTCGGCGAGACGGGGTGGTCACCGACCCACGGGTGCGACTTCTTGTACGTGTTGTAGGCGTGCCACAGCAGCTCTTCCAGCGGCTTCGGGTACGAGATGTCCTGGAGCCGCTCCATCCGCTCCTCGTACTCGACGCCGTCCGCCTTCATCGCGCCGACCGCCTCGCCCCGCGCCTTGTTCTGCTGGGCGGCGAGGATCTGGCGCGGGTCGTCCAGCGTCGACTCGACGACCGACACCATGTCCAGGGCGTACGACGGCGACTCGGGGTCCAGCAGGTCGAACGCCGCGAGCGCGAACGTCGACAGCGGCTGGTTGAGCGCGAAGTCCTGCTGGAGGTCCACGGTGAGCCGGATGGTGCGGCCCTCGGCGTCGGGCCTGTCGAGCTGCTCGACGACCCCGCCGTCCAGCAGGGAGCGGTAGATCGCGATGGCGCGCCGGATGTGCCGCAGCTGGTTCTTGCGCGGCTCGTGGTTGTCCTCCAGGAGCCGGCGCATCGCCTGGAACGCGTCTCCCGGCCGCGCGATCACCGACAGCAGCATGGTGTGGGTGACGCGGAAGCGCGAGGTCAGCGGCTCCGGGTCGGAGGCGATCAGCTTCTCGAAGGTGTTCTCGGTCCAGCCGACGAAGCCCTCGGGGGCCTTCTTCCGCACCACCTTGCGGCGCTTCTTCGGGTCGTCGCCCGCCTTGGCGAGCGCCTTCTCGTTCTCGATGACGTGCTCGGGCGCCTGCGCCACCACGAGCCCGGCCGTGTCGAAGCCGGCGCGACCGGCCCGGCCCGCGATCTGGTGGAACTCGCGGGCACGCAGCGTGCGCACCCGGTTGCCGTCGTACTTGGTGAGCGCGGTGAACAACACCGTACGGATCGGGACATTGACCCCGACGCCGAGGGTGTCCGTCCCGCAGATCACCTTCAGCAGACCCGCCTGCGCCAGCTTCTCGACCAGGCGCCGGTACTTGGGCAGCATGCCGGCGTGGTGGACACCGATGCCGTGCCGTACGTACCGCGAAAGGTTCTTGCCGAACTTGGTGGTGAAACGGAAGTTGCCGATCAGCTCGGCGATCTTGTCCTTCTCCTCGCGCGAGCACATGTTGATGCTCATCAGCGACTGCGCCCGCTCCACGGCCTGCGCCTGGGTGAAGTGGACGATGTAGACCGGCGCCTGCTTGGTCTCCAGCAGCTCGGTCAGCGTCTCCGTGATGGGCGTGAGCCGGTACTCGTACGACAGCGGGACCGGGCGGGTCGCCGAGCGGACCACCGAGGTGGGGCGGCCGGTGCGGCGCGTGAGGTCCTTCTCGAACATCGCCACGTCGCCGAGCGTCGCCGACATCAGGACGAACTGGGCCTGCGGCAGCTCCAGCAGCGGGATCTGCCAGGCCCAGCCGCGGTCCGGCTCGGCGTAGAAGTGGAACTCGTCCATCACGACCTGGCCGATGTCCGCGTGCCTGCCGTCACGCAGCGCGATCGACGCCAGCACCTCCGCCGTGCAGCAGATCACGGGCGCGTCGGCGTTCACGGACGCGTCGCCGGTCAGCATGCCCACGTTCTCGGTGCCGAACAGCTTGCACAGGTCGAAGAACTTCTCCGACACCAGCGCCTTGATCGGCGCGGTGTAGAACGTCACCTGGTCGTTCGCCAGCGCGGTGAAGTGGGCACCGGCCGCGACCAGCGACTTCCCGGAGCCGGTCGGGGTGGAGAGGATCACATTGGCCCCGGAGACCACCTCGATCAGCGCTTCCTCCTGGGCCGGGTACAGGGTGATGCCCCGCTCCTCGGCCCATGACGAGAAGGCCTCGAAGAGGGCATCGGGGTCGGCGTCCGGCGGCAGCTGATCGATAAGGGTCACGCCCCCATCTTGCCTGGCCCGTGCCCGGAAGGGGGAACCGGCCGCTCATATGAAGATCACGAACGGTAGGCTGTCCCGTCAACCGGGGTGCAGGACAAGAGCAAACGGGGCGGGGAACGCACATGATGGGACCGGCGCACTCACTCTCCGGGGCGGCCGCGTGGCTGGGAGTGGGGGCCGCGACGGCCGCCGCGGGCCACCCGATGCCATGGCCCGTGCTCGTCGTCGGGGCCCTGATCTGCGCCGGCGCGGCGCTCGCGCCCGACCTCGACCACAAGTCGGCGACCATCTCGCGGGCCTTCGGACCCGTCTCGAAGACCCTCTGCGAGATCGTCGACAAGCTCTCGTACGCCGTCTACAAGGCGACCAAGACGCGGGCCGACGCCCGCAGGAGCGGCGGCCACCGCACCCTCACACACACCTGGGTGTGGGCCGTGCTGTGCGGCACGGGGGCGTCCGTGCTCGCCATCACGGGCGGCCGGTGGGCGGTCCTCGGAATCCTCTTCGTCCACCTGGTGCTGGCGGTGGAGGGCCTGCTGTGGCGGGCGGCCCGGATGTCCAGCGACGTTCTGGTGTGGCTGCTGGGCGCCACCAGCGCGTGGATCCTCGCGGGCGTCCTGGACAAGCCGGGCAACGGCGCGGACTGGCTGTTCACCGCGCCCGGCCAGGAGTACCTGTGGCTCGGCCTGCCGATCGTGCTGGGCGCCCTCGTCCATGACATCGGCGACGCCCTGACCGTCTCGGGCTGCCCGATCCTCTGGCCGATCCCGGTCGGGGGCAAGCGCTGGTATCCGGTCGGCCCCCCGAAGGGGATGCGGTTCCGCGCGGGCAGCTGGGTGGAGCTCAAGGTCCTGATGCCCGCGTTCATGCTGCTGGGCGGGGTGGGCGGGGCCGCCGCACTCAACTTCATCTGACGGTCACGGGGGCCGCCGATCCGAGAATGGCCAGGATGACCGTTGTCGCAGCTCCGGCCCCGCGCCCACCATCGGACGCATGGAGAGCCAGGGAGGTTGTGAACTCAGCGAGGTCCAGGACATTCCCGCGTTCATGAAGTCGCTCCGTCTCCTGAAGGAGCGTTCCGGGCTTTCGTACCGCGGCCTCGAACAGCGGGCCGCGGCCGTGGGAGACGTACTGCCGCGCAGCACCCTGGCCGCCATGCTGGCGCACGACATACCGCCGCGGACGGAGATACTCCTGGCGTTCGTGCGAGCGTGCGGTGACGGCGGCCGGGCGGAGGAGTGGCTCAGGGCCGGTGAGCGTGCGGCCCGCCGGGCAGAGCCCGCCGCGCTCCGGGCACAGCCCACGGCGCCCCGGACACAGCCCTCCGGACAGGCCGGCCTCGCCGGAGCGGCCGGCCCGGACGGGCACGGGGCGCCCGGCGGGCGGGCGGCCCCGGGTGAACGGACGGTGCCGGGCGGCGGCGTTGTCCCCGCCGGACCGGACAGCATGCCGAGACGGCGCCGGTTCACCGCCGTCGCCCTCGGCGTCGTGGTGGTGGCCGCCACCACCGCCGCGGCCACCTCCACGCTGTTCCGCACCGGGGACGGAGCGAAGGCCCCCTCGGCCTCGGTGGCCACGTCCACCGGGTCGGCACCCGCGATGCCCAGCGGCTGGGTGACGATCCGCGTCGCCGCCGACCCCGGGCTGTGCCTGACCGACGGCCGCGTACGGGACTGGCGCCACACGCCCCTGGTGGCGGTGCAGCGGCCCTGCGACGAGGCGGCTCCCCAGAGCACGATGCTGGAACCGGTCAGGGAGAACCTGTACCGCATCCAGTGGCACCACCCCGACTACGGCAAAGGCTGTCTGAAGGCGCTGACCAGCGGGACCGGGGCGGGACTGCTGGAACCCTGGGACGAGTGCGAGGAAGGCAGCCTGTTCCGCGTAGAGCCGTCCGGCCCGCCCGCTGAAGGCAAGTTCGTGCTCCGGGTGGAAGGGCAGGGCTGCGTGGGCATCAAGGGTTCCAGCGCTGCCTCCGGTGCCGAGGCCGTGATGGAGACGTGCAAGGGAAAGGGCCGTCAGGTGTTCCTCATCCGCAGCGCGCACTGACCGCCGGGCCGGTCAGCGGCGGGACACGACCGAGCCGAGGATCCGCGCGGACGGGAAGTACCCCACGTGCCGCGAGTCGTAGCTCTCCGCCGCGTTGTCGCCGAGGAGGACGAGCATGCCCTCCGGGACCACGGCGTCCGCCGCGGCCTCCGGAGGCACCGCGCCCCGGGGAACGGCGTCCCCGGGGACGGCCGCCACCCTTTTGATCACCCACTGCCGTTCGTAGATCACATGCGCGGCGGCACCGGGCGCCACGGGCGGGTCGGGCCACGGCGACCGGAACGGCGGCCTCTCCACCACCACGACGGATCCCGGTACGGGGACGGCTCCCCGGCGCACCAGCACCCGGTCGCCGTCACGATGGGCCGGTTCCATGCTCCGGCCGTACACGGTCACGGCGACGAAACCACGCCCGAGGGTCCGCGCCGCCCACAGGCCCCCCGTGAGGAGCACGGCCGGAACACCGCAGAGTGCCACCCGGCCCGGCCCGGCCCCGGAGAACGACAGCGCCCCGGCCGCGGTCCACAGGAGAACGGCCGCGATGATCAGAACGGTCCGGAGCAGGAAGGCCCTGCGGGCACGCCCACGGGCCCGGTCCAGGGCGCTCTCCGCTCTGCGGTCACCGAGGCTGTGATCACTGACGCCGTGGTCACCGGGCCGACGGTCAGCGGGCCAACGGTCGGCGGGGCTGCGGTTCGTGGGCGGATGGGCGGCCGGACCGTGGCCCGTGGACGTGTGCTTCAGGGGGCCGTGGTTCATGTGCCCGTGGTCTGCTGTGGTCATGGTCGGTTCGCTCCCTGGGCCGCCGGGAGGCCGGTAGTCTTCCCGGGCCGGTAACCGGACGCCTGAAGGGCGTACAGCCGCGCGTACTCGCCGCCGGCGGCGACGAGTTGCTCGTGGTTCCCTTGCTCCACCACCCGCCCCCGCGCCAGGACCACGATCACGTCCGCGTCGCGTACGGCGCCCAGCCGGTGCGAGATGAGGAGGCTGGTGCAGCCTTCCCGGTGGGCGCGGAGGGAGGCGTGGATCTCGTGCTCGGCCGCCGCGTCCAGCCCGGCGGAGGGCTCGTCGAGGATCATCAGGTCCCGTTTGTCGCGGACCAACGCCCGGGCCAGTGCCAGCCGCTGGCTCTGCCCTCCGGACAGCATCACGCCGGTCTCCGGGTCCTTCTTGTCCGCCTCCGTGAAGAACATGCGGGAAAGCAGTGTGTCGTAGCCGTGGGGCAGTGCCTCCAGCACGTCGTGGACACCCGCGTGCCGGGCCGCCCTGCGGATCCTGTCCGGGTCGTCGAGCGCGCCGAGGTCACCCTGCGCGATGCTCTCGGCCGCTGTCATGTCGTACTCCATGTAGTCCTGGAACACCGCGCTGAGCCGGTTCCGCAGCGCGGCCACGTCGACGTCGCGGATGTCCACGCCGTCCCACAGGATCGCGCCACGCGTCGGGTCGTAGAACCGGCACAGCAGCTTGACGAGCGTGGACTTCCCCGAGCCGTTCAGCCCGACGAGCGCGAGCGTCCCGCCCCGGGGGATCCACAGGTCGACTCCGCGCAGCACCCATGGGTGCCGGGGCGAGTAGCGGAACCACACGTCGCGCACCTCGATGCCGTGGCGCAGCTCCGGCAGCGGGCGGGGCTCCTGGGCCATCGGCAGCTCCGGCCCGCCCGACACCACCGCCTGGTAATGGCCGAAGAGCAGCAGCGCGTGGTGAGTGCTCGCGAGGTCGCCCGCCAGGGTGGTGACCGCCGCCTGCACACCGGCGACCGACGCGAGGAAGACGGTGACGTCGCCGGGCGTGAGCCCGCCGGCCCGGGCGGCACCGACCGTCCAGAGCAGACCGGCGCCCGACACGGCGGCCGTGAGCAGACCGAGCCCCGCCCGCAGCCGGACCTCGCCGCGGTCGACCTCCCGGCGCGCCGTGTCCGCGGTGCGGCGGTTGTCGAGCATCCGGCCGCGCAGGAAGGCGCCGGTGCCGAACAGCCGGATCTCCTTGGCGGCCTCCACATTGGCCAGCAGGCCCATGTAGAAGAACTGGCGTCGCTCCGCCGGTCCGATGTCCCAGAGGGTGGCGGCACGTCGCCGCGACAGGATCAGTTCCGCCACGATGGCCGGCAGCGCGGCGAGCACCACCAGTCCCATGGTGGGCGGACTGATCACCAGGAGCGAGCCGAGGAAACCGGTCACGGTGAACGCCGCCCGGATGACGCCGAGCACACCGTCGACCGCCTGGTTGGCGACGGGCGAGGCGATGACCGTCTGTTGCGCCAGCCGCAGCCGGTCGAGGAACTCGGGGTTCTCGAACGGCGCGAGTCCCGCGAACCGGTCCACGGCCCGGAAGAGCTCGTCCTGGGCGAAGAGGCCGACCCTGCGGTCCAGTTCGGTGCGCAGGTAGTGGATCAGGTGCTGGGTGACGCCGGTCGCCACGAGGGTGGCGACCAGGACCAGAGCCGGCCGGAGGACGTCCCCCGCCGTGCCGCCGGCGGCGAGGGCGTCGATGACCAGCTTGGTGGACCAGGCGGTGACGACCGGGAACAGCCCGGCGGCCAGGCCGGGGACCGCGTACAGCACCAGCCTGCCAGGCGCGGCCCTCGCCACCAGCCGTCCCGCGCTCAGTGCACGGGACGGCGAGCGGCGCCGGCGGCGGTGCTCCGTGGCCGCGTCCGGCGGCGCGCTCTCGGTGCCGCCCCGTGACCCGTCCGGCGCTCCGCCCGTGCGGTGTTCGCCGGCGCCGGCTTCCCGGGAGGGGTGCTCGTTCATACGGAGGCGGTGGCCGGCCGGTCCACGTCGACCTGATCGGTCATCACGAGGAGCCTGCCGTCCGTGCTCCGGTTGACCTTGAGCACCACCGGGAAGCCCTGCACCTTGCAGGCCTCGGCCAGTTGCTCCGCCTCCTCGCCGGCCAGCACCCTGGCGACCGGGGCCAGGGCCGACACCATGGGCTCACCCGCGGAGGCGTCGTCGCGGTCGGTGGCGACCACGGCGACGACCCGGCCGCGCCCTCCGGGCACCGTGCGGGCGTACTCCACGAACGTGGGCAGCTTTTCCTTGCACGGTCCGCACGTCGGGGAGAAGAACGCCACGACCGTCTCGGTGTCGATCATGTCGTGGCGGACCGGTTCACCGTCCACGGTGAGCACGGAGAACTCCCCCACCTCGTCGCCGGGGCCGAGCGACAGCCGGCCGCCGCTCCGGTTGGCCAGCAGGTCGGTGTGCTCGCGCAGGCGCTTGATGACGCCGACGGTGAGCACCAGGTCGAGGGCGCAGAGCAGCCCGACGAGCACAAGGGTGGCGATGACGAAGGGCACGGATGGTCTCCATTCTCGTTCGGCTGTCGAGGGCACGGCCGTGTCCGGGCGTCGACTGCTCGGTCAGGCCTTCGAGCGGACGGGCTGGAACAGGTCGACGACGGTGTCGAGCCCGACCACGAGCCCGCCGGCGAGCAGTCCGGACAGTGCCGCCACCACCAGTCCCGCCGGATGCACCGGACCGGTGGCCTGCGCGGCCACCACCCCCGCCGCGGCGAGGCAGGCGAGTACCACGTTGCGGACGATGTGACGGACACCGAGCGGAACCGTCGATGCGCCGAAGCAGCGGCAGGCGGTGCGCGCGCCTGCGGCGACCACCCGCCCGATCACCACGGCGAAGAGGCACAGCAGCACCGCGGCCCCGGTGAAACCGAGGACGGCGGCCGGGGCGGCCGGAACCAGGAGCAGCAGGCACACGAGGCACTCGCCGCAGACCACGGCGATGGCCGCCCAGCGGGTCAGCGCCGGCGGGAGGACGTTCAGCTCGGCGACGGATCCTGCGAACGCGGCGAAGGAACGCCGGCCCGCCAGTTTGCTGACGGCAGCGGCCATGAACACCGTGCCGATGAGACAACGCATACCGATTTCCGCGTACTGCACCGGATCCTCCTGCCGGGAACACCGGTGTGCGCGGGCCCGGAAGGCACGGCCTGCCACACACCGGTGTTCCCGCTCACGTCACGGGATCAGCAGGACGGGCACGACCGCCAGCAGTTGATCTTGCCACAGTGCGTGTTGACGCAGCAGGCGCTGCGGGCGCACTGCCAGCACTCGTTGAAGCACTGACAGGCCTGCGCGGAAGCCGCCGCCTCCACCCTGGGCACGAACAGGCCGAGGAGCCTGCCGCTCAGGGACTCCAGCATCTTCGACATGGAAGTCCTCCTCTTCGAGTTCACATACGGGCCGGTCTCGATGAGCTCACTTCATCCCCGGCGGAGGTACGAGGGCGTCCTTGAGCAACCGGAATCCACACCGGTTCGGCGCCTGTCTCCACCGGGCCGTCCCGCACGCTACAGGCCTCGGTGAGGGGTATTCAGGTGTCCAGCCGTCCGGGACGCGTCCGGGACGCGTCCCGGCAGGTCACCGGCGCCCGGCCCCGCCGTCGCGGGTCACCCGGCGCGCCCGCGGGGGGCCTGCCCGGCGGCGTCCCGGGGGACTCCGCCGGGCAGGCCGGGATCGGCGGGTCACCCGTGCCACGCCCTCCGGGGGGCTCCGGTGCCCGGTCCTTCTCGACGGGTCACCCGTGCCACGACCGCCACAGCGCCGCGTACGCGCCGTCCGCCGCGACCAGGTCGTCGTGGCTGCCCAGTTCGCTGACGCGGCCGTCCTCGACGACCGCGATCACGTCCGCGTCGTGGGCGGTGTGGAGCCGGTGCGCGATCGCCACCACCGTACGGCCCTCCAGGACCCGGGCCAGGGACCGCTCCAGGTGCCGGGCGGCGCGCGGGTCCAGCAGGGACGTCGCCTCGTCCAGCACCAGGGTGTGCGGGTCGGCCAGCACCAGGCGGGCCAGCGCGATCTGCTGGGCCTGCGCCGGGGTCAGCGCCAGGCCGCCCGAGCCGACCTCGGTGTCCAGCCCGTCGTCCAGCGCCCGCGCCCATCCGTCGGCGTCGACCGCCCCGAGGGCCGCCCACAGCTCCGCGTCCTGGGCGCCCGTCCGGGCGAGCAGCAGGTTGTCGCGGAGCGTGCCGACGAAGACGTGGTGCTCCTGGTTGACCAGCGCCACATGCTCCCGGACCCGCTCGGCGGGCATCCGGGACAGCTCGGCCCCGCCGAGGGTGACCCGCCCGGCGCGCGGCGCGTAGATCCCGGCGAGCAGCCGGCCGAGCGTCGACTTGCCCGCCCCCGACGGCCCCACCAGCGCCACCCGCGTGCCCGGCGGAACCTCCATCGACACCGCGTGCAACACGTCCACGCCCTCGCGGTACCCGAACCGCACCTCGTCCGCCCGCACGTCGCGCCCGTCCGGCCGTACCGACGCGTCGCCGGCCTCCGGCTCGATGTCCCGCACGCCCACCAGCCGGGCCAGCGACACCTGGGCCACCTGGAGCTCGTCGTACCAGCGGAGGATGATCCCGACCGGGTCCACCAGCATCTGCGCCAGCAGCGCGCCCGTGGTCAACTGCCCCACGTCCATCCAGCCGTTCAGGACGAACACACCGCCGATCATCAGGACGGCGGCCAGGACGGTGGTGTGCGTGACGTTGATGACCGGGAAGAGGACCGAGCGGAGGAAGAGCGTGTACCGCTCCCACGCCGTCCACTCCTTGATCCGCCGGTCGGACAGCGCGACCCGCCGCGCGCCCAGCCGGTGGGCCTCCACCGTCCGGCCCGCGTCGACCGTCTCCGCGAGGACGGCGGCGACCGCCGCGTACCCGGCGGCCTCGGAACGGTACGCCGAGGGCGCCCGCCGGAAGTACCAGCGGCAGCCGGCGATCAGCAGCGGTGCGGCCACCAGCACGGCGAGGGCCAGGGGCGGCGCGGTCACCGTGAGCCCGCCGATCAGCAGGCCCGCCCACACCACACCGACCGCCAGCTGCGGCACCGCCTCCCGCATGGCGTTGGCCAGCCGGTCGATGTCGGTGGTGATCCGGGAGAGCAGGTCACCGGTGCCGGCCCGCTCCAGCACCCCCGGCGGCAGTCCCACCGACCGTACGAGGAAGTCCTCGCGCAGATCCGCCAGCATCTCCTCGCCCAGCATCGCGCCACGCAGCCGCACCATCCGCACGAACACCGTCTGCACGACCAGCGCGGCGAGGAACGCCCCGACCGTGAACGGAAGTTGGAGGTCCCGCGCGCCCGCGGCGAGCCGGTCGACCAGGGAGCCGAGGAGGTACGGTCCGACCATCGAGGCGATGACCGCGACCGCGTTGACCGCGACGAGCGCGGCGAACGCGGTGCGGTGGCGGCGCAACAGTTCGGTGACGTACGCCCGGACGGTGGCGGCGGTGCCGACCGGCAGCGTGGCCGCCGACTCGGGGGCCGCCGGATCGTACTGTGGCGGTGCCATGCCGGTCACGGCGGTCATGCCGACTCCTCGATGTCCACAAGGGTTTCCTCTTCGGTCTCGCGGGTGACCACCGCGCGGTAGCGCTCGTCGGTGGCCAGCAGTCCGCGGTGCGTGCCGACCGCCACCGCCCCGCCCTCATGGACCAGCACCACCCGGTCCGCCAGGTCGAGGAGCAGCGGCGACGAGGCCAGCACCACGGTCGTCCGGCCGGTGCGCAGCCGCTGGACGCCCGCCGCGACCCGCGCCTCGGTGTGCGAGTCCACCGCCGACGTCGGCTCGTCCAGCACCAGCACCTCGGGGTCGGTGACCAGCGACCGGGCCAGCGCCAGGCGCTGGCGCTGGCCGCCGGACAGTGACCGGCCGCGCTCGGTGATCCGGGTGCGCATCGGGTCGCCGTCGGCGTCCACCGACGCCTGTGCGAGCGCGGCCAGCACATCACCGCACTGGGCGGCCGCCAGGGCCTCCTCGGCGCGCACCTTCCCGGACGACGGCACGTCCAGCAGCTCGTCCAGGGTGCCGGACAGCAGGACCGGGTCCTTGTCCTGCACGAGGACGGTGGAGCGCGCCGCGTCGAGCGGCAGTTCGTCCAGGGGCACCCCGCCGAGCAGGACGGAGACATGCCCCTCCGGATCCTCGGAGGGGTGCCCGCCGAGCCGGTCGGCCAGCTTCCCGGCGGCGTCCGGGTCACCGCACACCACGGCGGTGAACAGCCCCGCGGGGGCGAGCAGCCCGGTCACCGGGTCGTACAGATCGCCGCCCGGCCGCTCGTGCGTGCCCGTCACGGTCGTGGTCGTCGTACGTGTCAGGGAGAGCACCCGGGCGGTGCGTTTCGCGGAGGGCCGCGAGAAGGAGTAGGCCATGGCGATCTCCTCGAAGTTGCGCAGCGGGTGGTGGGTGAGGGTGACGGCGCCGTACACGGTGACCAGTTCACCGACCGACACCCGGCCCTCCAGGGCGAGCTTCGCCCCGTACAGCACCACCACGACCAGCAGCAGCCCCGGCAGCAGTACCTGGACCGCCGCGATCAGGGCCCACATACGGGCGCTGCGCACCGCGGCCTCGCGGACCTCCTGGGAAGCCTCGCGGTAGCGGCCGAGGAACAGCTCCTCACCGCCGATGCCGCGCAGGACGCGCAGGCCCGCGACCGTGTCCGAGGCGAGCTCGGTGGCGCGGCCGGCCTTCTCCCGCTGGATGTCCGCGCGCCGGGTGGCGCGGGGGAGCAGCGGCAGGGCGGCGAGTGCCAGGACGGGCATGCCGACGGCGACGACGACGCCGAGGGCGGGCTGGTAGATCACCAGGCCCACGCAGACCAGGACCAGGGTGGTGGCCGCCGCGGCGAACCGCGACAGCGTCTCCACGAACCAGCCGATCTTCTCGACGTCCCCCGTGGAGACGGCGACGACCTCGCCCGCGGCAACCCGGCGGGTCAGCAGCGCGCCCAGCTCGGCGGTCTTGCGGGCCAGCAGCTGCTGGACGCGGGCGGCGGCGGTGATCCAGTTGGTGACGGCGGTGCGGTGCTGCATGGTGTCGCCCACCGCGATGGCCGCGCCGAGCAGGGCGATCAGCGCGCCGGCCCGGGCCAGGCCACCGCCCGAGCGGTCGATCACGGCCTGCACGGCGAGGCCCACGCCGAGGGGGAGCCCGGCGATGCCGAGGTGCAGCAGCAGGCCCCACAGCAGGGACTTGACCTGACCGCCCAGCTGATTGCGCCCCAGCCACAGCAGGAAACGCGTGCCCGACCTGACGTCGGGGTCACCTGGATCGGCGTACGGAAGATGGTGGATCTGCATGACGTCCCAGGGGTTCCGTCGGCGGGCGGCAGCGCTGAGCGGCAGCCGGAAACCGTGCAAGGTTCGCCTTCCGGGCCCACGGTCGGCAATCGATTTTCCGGTGGGACCGCGCAGAACACGCCAAGGTTCACCACCGGCCCCTGGCGCCGGACGGCCGCCCCGCGCTTCACTCCCGGCCCATGAGACAACGACGAGCCATGAGCATGCTCATGGGCGGAGTCCTTGCCGCCACCGGCCTGTTCGGGTCGGCCCCGGCGTCCGCCACGCCCCACGACCCACCGGCCGAGTTCGGCACCGACTGGCGCGATCCGGTCACCGCCGCCCCGCCCGTTCCCCGGCCGGCCGGCGTACCCACCTGCGAAATGACCCTCGCGAAGGCGCAGTTCCGCGACTTCACGCCCTACAAGAGCACCTACACGCCCCCCAAAGGCTGCGGAGACCGGTGGAGCGCGGTCGTGCTGCGGCTCGACGGCACGGTGAAAGGACGGCAGTACGACCGGCTCGGCCACCTCGCCATCGGCGGCGTCGAGGTCTTCCGTACGTCCACCCCGCAACCGTCGCCCGACGGCATCACCTGGTCGGTGGAGACCGACATCACCCGTTACAGCGACACCCTGCGCCGCCCGCAGCCGGTCGAGATGCTCATCGGCAACGTCGTCGACGACACGTACACCGGCGTCATCGACGTCGAGGTGACCCTCACCTTCTACGCGGGGAAGCCGGCGCCGTCCGCCGATGTGCCCGACCGGGTGATCCCGCTCGGCACCCCGTCCCTGACGACCCCGCGCAACTCCGAACGGATACTCGCCGAGGTGTACGCCACCGGATCCGGCGGCGGCTGCGAGGAATACTGGTACCTGACCGTCCCGGACGCCGCGCCCTACTCGTGCAAGGCGGCGGACGGACCGCACCGGGAGGTGCGGATCTCCGTCGACGGACGGCTCGCCGGGATCGCCGCCCCCTTCCCGACGGTCTGGACGGGCGGCTGGTCCAACCCCTTCCTCTGGTACGTGATCCCCGGCCCCCGCGCCTTCGACGTCACGCCGGTCCGCTACGACCTGACGCCGTTCGCGGCCCTGCTCAACGACGGCCGCCCGCACCGCGTCGAGGTCTCCGTCGCCGGGGTACCGGCCGGGCAGACCGGCTGGTCGACACCGACCAACGTCCTCGTCTGGCAGGACGAGGCCCGCGAGGTCGTCACCGGCGCGCTCACCCGCCACGAGGAGACCGCGCCCGCCAACACCTCCGTGTACGCACCCGGTCCGGAGCACCGCCTCGACAGCGAGGCCGCCCACCGGCTCACCGTCGCCGGTCACCTGAACACCTCGCACGGCCGTGTCACCACGACCGTCTCCCGGTCCGTGGCCCACACCTCCGTGCACCGCTGGACCGACGGCGAGAGCCGGGACGCGCTGACGGCGACCTGGCGGGACGACGAGACGGTGAGCCGGGGCGGCGGCGCCACCCGCACCCACCGCACCTACACCATGGACGGCGAGACGACGCTCGGCGCCGGTGACCGGCTGCGCACCGTGCTCACGCTCTCCGACCGCGCCGACACCCTGGTCCTCCGGAGCGGGGGGCGGACGCACTGGTCACGGCTCGACGACACGTACACCGGCGACGCCACGTACACCACCGGCGTCCCGCGCGACCAGCGGCACGCCGTCGGCACCAGCGCCGAGCGCTACCGGCTGTACGGCTCCGGCGGCTGCTACGACCGGAGCCTGAAGACGGCGCAGGGGACGGTGACCGAGGACCGCCGCCGCTGCTGACCCCCGTGCGGGGCCCGGCCGTGCCACCGGGCCGGGCCCCGTGAACCCTCAGGCCGGTTTGACCGAGTCCACGCCCGACCGGGACTTCGTCCACTCGCCGCGGGTGAAGTCGGGTATCCGCTGCGGCGCGCCCTTCGCCTTGATGGAGGCGTGGCTGAGCGGCACCGGGGCCGTCCAGGTGGCGCCGTCGTACACGTCGAAGTCCGGTACCAGGCCGAGCCTCATGCACTGCATCAGCCGGAAGACCATGATGTAGTCCATCCCGCCGTGCCCGCCGGGCGGGTTGGCGTGCTCCTTCCACAGCCAGTGGTCGAACTCACCGGCGTACGCCGAGAAATCGGCCCACTGGTCGTCGTGGTGGTCCGGCTCGATGTATATGCGGGCCGGGTAGTCCTCGAAGACACCCTTCGTGCCGCCCAGGCTGTTGATCCTGCTGTACGGGTGCGGGGTCGACACATCGTGCTCCAGCCGGATCACCCGGCCCTTCGCGGTCTGCACCATACTGATGGTGCGATCGCTCTCGATGTACGTCTCCTTCCAACTGGGGTCGCTGCGATCCACATTGGCCTCGCGGTACTCGGCCAGTCCCAGCGCGGGTGTACCGAAGCTGCTGATGCTGACCGCGCGGTCGCCCCGGTTGATGTCCATGTAGTTGGCGACCGGCCCGAAGCCGTGGTTGGGGTACAGGTCGCCCCGCAGCCGGGTGTGCCACAGGCGGCGCCAGGGGCCTTCGTAGTACGTGGGCGAGAACATCAGGCCCCGCAGGTCGTGATTGTACGCCCCGGCCCCGTGCAGCAGCTCACCGAACTTGCCGGCGTGTGCCATGCGCAGCACCCGCATCTCGTTCTTGCCGTAGCAGCAGTTCTCCAGCTGCATGCAGTGGCGCCGGGTGCGTTCGGAGAGGTCGACGAGCTCCCACAGCTCGTCCAGGCGCATCGCGAGGGGGCACTCGACCCCGACGTGCTTTCCGTTCAGCATCGCCGTCCTCGCCATGGCGAAGTGGCTGTCCCAGGGGGTGGCCACGTACACGAGGTCGATGTCGCCGCGCTCGCAGAGGTTCTCGTAGTCGTTCTCCCCGTTGGCGTACACGGCGGGCGACGGCTGTCCGGCCTGCACCACCTTGGCCGCGGCCTGTTCCGTCTTGGCCTTCACGGGGTCGCACACGGCGACCACCCGTACGCCGGGGACGGCGAGGAACAGGTCGATCATGCTGCCGCCGCGGTTGCCGAGCCCGACGATCGCGACACGGACGGTGGAGCGTCGCTCGAAGGGCACGCCGGCCATCGTGCGGCCCTGACGCGGGGGAGTGGCGGCGGTGTCGGCCGCTCCGGGCTCGGCCGCGGCAGCGGGGGTACCGCCCAGCGCGCCGAATCCCAGTCCGGCGGCGCCCGCCACCCCGGCGGTGGTCCGCAGTACGGTCCGACGGCTGGGCGAGTCCTGTGACCGGTCCTGGTTCCCGGGTGCTGCGTCGTTCATCGAACCTCCAGTGCGTTGTGTGCGCGGCTGGTTCATGAATCCCGGCAAGGACCCTGGCTGTTGGGATTGGTGGTACGCAAGAGGGCAGGTTGGACTCTTGTTTCGAGCACATGGACTCTTGTGCGCGGCGGGTGGGATCGGCCCTGCGGCGGACGGTCTCGAAGGCCCGCAGGGGACGACCGGCCGACCCCGCGCCCGGCGGTCGGCGTGCCGGGGTCGTACGTCGTCGATGACGACCAGCTCGTGGGTGGCGGGCGAGCGCCTCGGCCGGCGGCCGGCCCCGGTCCCTACGCGGACACCACGCGACGCGCCGGTGGGCCGACCGCGCCCCCGCGCGGCGCCGAACCGGAGCCCGCACGGCGGCTCCTGACCCGGCAGCCCGCCGCCGGGCGGACCGGGACCTTGGGGCCTGCGCTTCCCGGGCGACTGCCGCGCCGCACAAACCCCGGCCGAATGGCCAGTGGGCGCCCACGGGCGGGGGCGGGCGGCGGCGGTGCCGTTCGCGGGCACGTTTCGAAAGACTTCGAAAGGCTGTCGGGCCGGCGGGCCGCCCCGCGAGACTCCTCGGTACCGGGCAGGCCGCGACCGGTTCGCGGCCGGAAGGCATCGGGCCCTGGTGACCCACGTATGTCAGGAGCACATCAGTGATGGGGAGAGCGTTCTCTCGGCGGCCGGGCCGGATCGGCCGGCGCCGGCTGACGACCACGGCGCTGGCGGGGACGGCCCTCCTCCTCGCCGTCACCGGCTACGTAAGCGCCGGGGCTCCGGCAGGCGAGGGCGGAGCCCCGGCACCAGCGGGGACCGTCGCCGCCACCACCGCCGCTGAGCGGAGCCTGCTGCACGACGCGGAACAGGAACTCCAGCGCCGGTGCATGACGGCGGCCGGGTTCCGGTACTGGGCCAAGCCCGAGAACCCACTGCCCGAGGCGCGCGACTTCCCGTACGTCGTCGACGACGCGCAGTGGGCCGGGCGGTACGGCTACGGCAGCATCCTCGAACCGCGGGTCGAGGCGCTCCGCCTCCAGGACCCGAACCGGGTCCACCTCGGCAGCCTGTCCCCGGAACGCCACCACGCCGCCGTGACCGCCCTCAACGGCACCACCGACGGGCAGGGGCTGCGCGCCGAACTGCCCGGCGGCGCGGTCGTGGGACACAGCGGCAACGGCTGCCGGGTGACGGCCTGGCGCGCCCTGTACGGAGACGTCGCCGGCTGGTACGCGGCGAACACCCTCGTCGGCAACCTGGGCGGCATCAGGCGGCAGCGGGTCGCCGCCGAACCCGAGTTCGCCGGAGCCGTACGGGCCTGGTCGGCGTGCATGCGCGAGCACGGCTTCCCGTACCGGACCCCGCGCGAGGCCAGGGACGCCTTCCTCGGCGGGAAGGGCGCCCCCGACAGGGCCCGCGAGGTGCGCGTGGCCGTCCGGGAGGCGCGGTGCGCACGCGACAGCGGCCTGGCGGCCGTCGCCCAGCGCCTCGACCACCACCACGACCGGGAACTCCGTCGTGAGCACCGCACCGCCGTGGAGCGGTTGGAGCGGCTCCGGGCCGCCGCCCTGCCGCGGGCGCGTGCCGTACTGGGCCGCTGACCGGCGGTCCGCCACCCCATGACTCCCGTGCGCACCAGCGCGGGTCGCTCACCCCTGCACCGACAACCGACATCACACGAGGAGAGTCCATGTCCAAGAACCGCATCACCCACCTCATGGCCACCGCGCTGGCCGCGGCCACGATCGGCCTGTTCCCGGCAGCGGCGCACGCCGAGACC
The DNA here is from genome assembly GCF_040300825.1 of Streptomyces sp. NPDC000229. Classification (NCBI taxonomy): domain Bacteria; kingdom Bacillati; phylum Actinomycetota; class Actinomycetes; order Kitasatosporales; family Streptomycetaceae; genus Streptomyces; species Streptomyces sp. NPDC000229. Next base: position 34,697 of record NZ_JBEPEL010000021.1, on the reverse strand, counting down.
GCGCCGACGGCCGGTACCGCGGTGGCGGCCGGCACCACCACCGCGGCGGCCGACGGCCACCTGTACGCGTGGGAGCACGCGTGGAAGGGCGGGCGACAGGCCACCTGGTCCGGCCACAGCGACAACTGGGCCGACCGGAACATGCGCAACCAGGCGTCGTCGGTGCACAACAACGGCTTCGCCGGCGCCTACGAAGACGTGCGGCTCTTCTGGCACACCGACCAGAGCGGGGCCTGGTACTGCCTGGGCAACGGCAGCTACCTGATGGACATGCGCTACGACCGCTTCCCGTACAACGGAAACGGCGGCGGCCAGGCGCTGAACGACAACATCTCGTCGCACGACTGGGTCAACGCCTGCTGATCACCCCTGCCGCACACCGGGCCCGACCGCTCACCGGCCCGGCCCCCGGCCCCCGCCGCCCGCGCGGCGGGGGTTTCGGTCGTTCTCCCCCACCATCCGGCCAACACCCTTCCAGGGAGGAGCCGTTCCCCTAGGCTCCCAGCCGACCGGGACCACCGCTCACCCAGGGGACCCATCGGGGGATGGCCATGCCCAAGGAACCGACCGTGCCCGTCGGCCCCACGGAAGACCTGCGACTGTCGGTCAGCAGGCTCCCGGGCACGACGCTCTTCTCAGCCATCGCCGACACCTTCGGCCACGCCTCCCACGGGATGCCACCGGAGTGGCGGCGCGTCATCCGCGACACGGCCCCTCCCACCGCCGCGGCGACCCTGCGGGCACTGCTCACCTCCAGCCATCCCTGGGCACCCGACTCGCTCGCCCTGACGTCGGGCGTCGGCACCGGGGGCGGAACGGGCACCGCGACCTCGATCGCCGACGAGCTGGACCGCATCGAGCCGGACACCCTGCTCGGTGAGGTGGAGCACCGGTTCGGCGGCGCCGTCCCCGCGCCGTGGCGGCAAGTGACCGAACGGCCGGGGGAGTTCCTCGACACCTACCGGACCCTCACGCGCGCCGTCTGGGACGCCTTCGCCCCGCTGTGGCACCAGGCGGACGCACTGCTGGGCCGCGAAGTGGAACGCGTCGGGGTCGCCTCCGTCACCGGCGCGCTCGACACGGTCATCAACGACCTCGGCGCCCCCGTCCGGTACGCCGATGGCCGGCTCCACCTGCCGCACCCGTGCCCGCAGCACGCCACCGGACCGGGGCGGCGCCGGTTCGTCCTCGTCCCGCTGGTGTCCGGGTTCGGCGCCTGCACGTACAGCGCGGAGGACCCGGACCTGCTCTGGGTCGGCTACCCGCTCCCGGGGCTGGGCCGGCTCGCGCACCGGTCCACCGAACCGCACCCCCCGCCCGCGCAGGACCGCCTCGACCTCGTACTCGGACCGGTCCGCGCCGCGCTCCTGCGCCACGCGCGCCGGCGACCGTCCGTGTCGGAAGCCGCGAGTCTCGCCCACATCACCGTCAGCACCGCCACCTACCACTGCGACCGGCTCGCCCGCTCGGGCCTGCTGCGGCGCCTGCGCCACGGCCGGGAGATCCGCCTGTGCCTCACGGATGACGGTGCGGCTCTGCTCGACCTGCTGGCATGAGCGTCAGGGGCGGGTCGCGCGGTCCAGTTCGAGGAGCGCGGAGTGGTAGGGGCGGCCCGTGGCGTGGTGCATACCGAGCTCGCACATGCGGTTCGCCGAGAGGTACGCGTCGAACGTCCGGGCCGTCACCTCGGCCGCCTCCCGGGCGGTCGCCGACTCCGTCAGCTCCGGGTGCAGCATCCCGCGGTCGCCCGCGAAGGCGCAGCAGCCGGCGTCGTCCGGGACGACGACCTCCTCGGCGCACGCCGCCGCGATCGCCGGCAGCCGGTCCTCGTCGCCGAGGTGCCGCATCGCGCACGTGGGGTGGACGACCGCGGAGGCGGCCCGGCGCCGTACCGTCAGGTGCGGCAGGAGCTCGTCGGCGGCCCAGACGACCGAGTCGACCACGGTCAGCCCCGCGTGCAGCTCCCGATTGCGGGCGCTCAGGTACGGGACCACTTCGCGCGTCAGGCCCAGCGCACAGGAGGAGGCGTCCACCACCAGCGGCAGCCGGCCGCCCGCCGTCCAGCCCCAGGCGGCCTCGACGACCCGGTTCGCCATCACGCGGGCGCCCTCCTCGTACCCCTTGGAGTGCCAGATCGTGGCGCAGCACGTGCCCGTCACATCGGCCGGGATCCACACGGGCCTTCCGGCCCGCTCCGACAGCGCGACCACCGCTTCGGGCAGGGACGGCCCGTCGTACCCCTCCGGTTCGCCGAAGATCCGGTTCACACAGGCCGGGTAGTAGACGGCGACCGCCGGGGCCCGCTCCGTGGCGGGCAGCGCGGCGGCCGCGCCGGGGGTCTCCGGCAGCCACTCGGGCACCAGGTCGCGCCGTACCGTCGTACGGAGCAGCCCCGTGACGGAGGCGGGCAGCCGGTCGCCGAGCCGTCGTCCGGTGGCGACCGCGCGCCGCGCCGAGGCCTCCACCACCGCGAACCGCCGCGCGGCCAGCGCCGCCAGCCGCTCCTCCCGCGCCGAGTGCCGGGCGTGCCGCAGCCGCTTCATCAGCGCGCCCGTGTCGATGCCCACCGGGCAGGCGAGCGCGCACGTCGAGTCGCCCGCGCACGTGTCCACCGCGGCATAGCCGTACGTCGCCAGAAGACCGCCCTCGACGGGCGAACCGGGGCTCTGCCGCATCATCTCGCGGCGCAGCACGATCCGCTGACGGGGCGTCGTCGTCAGGTCCTGACTGGGGCAGGTCGGCTCGCAGAAGCCGCACTCGATGCACGCGTCGGTGATCGGCTCCACCCTCGGCACCGTCTTCAGGCCGCGCAGATGGCCCCTCGGGTCCCGGTCGAGGACGATCCGGGGAGCGAGCACCCCCTCGGGGTCGAAGGCCTGCTTCGTACGCCACATCAGCTCCGTGGCCTTCGGTCCCCACTCCAGCTCCAGGAACGGCGCGATGTTCCGGCCGGTGGCGTGCTCGGCCTTGAGGGAGCCGTCGAACCGCTCGACGGTCAGCTTGCAGAAGTCGTCCATGAAGGCCGCGTACCGGTCGACGTCGGCCGGGTCGGCCGGGTCGAAGGCCAGCAGGAAGTGCAGGTTGCCGTGGGCCGCGTGGCCGGCGACGGCGGCGTCGAAGCCGTGCTCCGCCTGGAGCGCGAGCAGCGCCCCGCAGGCCTCGGCGAGCCGTGACGGCGGCACCGCGAAGTCCTCGGTGATCAGCGTCGTACCGGACGGGCGGCTGCCGCCCGCCGCGGCGACGAACGCCTTGCGCGCCTTCCAGTAGCCGCCGATCGTGCCGGCGTCCCGGGTGAACTCATTGGTCACCGAAGCCACCGGTGCCACCAGCTCGACGTCGCGGAGGACATCGGCCGCCGCCCGCTCGTACGCCTCCAGCGCCGCCGTGCCGGGCGCCCGGAACTCCACCAGCAGCGCCGTGGTCGGGCCGGGCAGGCACGCCCAGTCGGCGGGCACCCCGTCCACCCGTACGGAGGCCCGCAGCGTATTGCCGTCCATCAGCTCGACGGCGACCGCGCCCGCCTCGGTGAAGCGCGGCACGGCGGCCGCGGCGGCCGGCAGCGACGGGAAGAACAGCAGCGCCGCCGCGACCTCGCGGTCCAGCGGCAGGGTGTCGAACACGACCTCGGAGATGAAGCCGAACGTGCCCTGTGAGCCGACCATCAGCCCGCGCAGGATCTCGACGGGCGTCGCACCGTCCAGGTAGGCGTCCAGCCGGTAGCCGTTGGTGTTCTTGAGCTCGTGCTTGGCGCGGATCCGGGAGGCCAGCTCCGGGTCGGCCTCGATCTCCGCCTTGACGGCGAGCAACTCGGCGCACAGACCGGGCTCGGCGCGCGCCAGCACCTCCTCGGCGGCCGGGTCGCCCGTGTCGACGACCGTGCCGGACGGCAGCACCACGGTGAGGGAGGCGACCGTACGGTACGAATTGCGCGCCGTGCCGGCCGTCATCCCGGACGCGTTGTTGGCGACGACCCCGCCGATCGTGCAGGCCACGGCACTCGCCGGGTCGGGGCCCAGCACCCGGCCGTACCGGGCGAGGGTGGCGTTGGCCCGGGCGACGGTGGTACCGGGGCGGATCCGGGCACGGGCGCCGCCGTCCAGGACCTCGATCCCCGCCCAGTGCCTCCGCACGTCCACCAGGATGTCCTCGCCCTGCGCCTGGCCGTTGAGGCTCGTCCCGGCCGCGCGGAACACCACCTCCCGGCCCTTGGCGTGCGCGTACGACAGGACGGCCGCGATGTCCTCGACGTCCTCCGCGACCACGACCACATGCGGGACGAAGCGGTAGGGGCTGGCGTCCGACGCGTATCTGACCAGGTCGGAGACGTGCCACAGCACCTTCTCGGGGCCCAGCAGCGCGATCAGCTCGTCGCGCAGCCGTCCGGGTGAGCCGTGCGCCAGCAGGTCGGGCACCCGGTCGGGGGACGGGCCGCGGTGCGCGCCGGGGCGGAGGGCGTCGGGATTCGGCTCCAGCAGCGGCATGTCACGGTTCCCTCGACAGGCAGCACGGTCGCCACGGCCCGGGCGTCACCCGAGGGTCGTCACGGCACGCGTCAGCAGCGACGCTCCGGCACTCCGTCGACCAGAGCGGACAGCAGACCGCCGAGCACCTCGCGCTGTTCGGCGGTCAATGGAGCCAGGATGTCCTCTGCGGCGGCCCGGCGCGCGGTGCGCAGCTGCCGCAGCGTGTCCCGGCCGGCGTCGGTGAGCTCGATCCGCACCACCCGGCGGCTGGCCGGATCGGGGACGCGGCGGACCCGCCCGCTCGCCTCCAGGCCGTCCACGAGGCTGGTCACGGCGCGTGGCACGACTTCGAGACGGGCGGCGAGATCGGCCATCCGGGGCGGGTGGTCGTAGTGCGCGACCGTGCGCAGCAGCCGCGACTGGGCGGGCGTGATGGCTATGTCGGCCGACTCCAGCTGCCGCTTCTGACTGCGGTGGAGGCGCCGGGTCAGCCGGAGCAACTGCTCGGCCAGCAGGCCGTCGGCGTCGGGGGAGTTCATGACCGGATCCTATCAGGACTACGCTCATTGTGAGGATAGGTAACAATGAGCTATCCTCTCCGATGTCGTCCGCGTCCGCAGTACCTTCGAAGGAGCCCATGCGCATCCACGCCGAGTCCACCTGGACGCCACCGCCACCCGATCCGGAGCAGCCGCCGGCCGAGATTCGCCGGATCCTCCGGCTCTTCCGCCCCTACCGCGGCCGACTGGCCGTGGTCGGTCTGCTCGTCGGCGCCTCGTCGCTGGTGGCGGTCGCCTCACCGTTCCTCCTCCGCGAGATCCTCGACACGGCGATCCCCCAGGGGCGTACGGGCCTGCTCACGCTGCTCGCCCTCGGCATGATCCTCACCGCCGTGGTGACCGGCGTCTTCGGTGTGCTGCAGACGCTGATCTCCACGACGGTCGGCCAGCGGGTCATGCACGACCTGCGTACCGCCGTCTACGGCCAGTTGCAGCGCATGCCGCTCGCCTTCTTCACCCGCACCCGCACCGGCGAGGTCCAGTCCCGCATCGCGAACGACATCGGCGGCATGCAGGCGACCGTCACCTCCACCGCGACATCCCTGGTGTCCAACCTGACCGCCGTCATGGCCACGGTCATCGCCATGCTGGCGCTGGACTGGCGGCTCACCGTCGTCTCGCTGCTCCTGCTGCCGGTGTTCGTGTGGATCAGCCGCCGGGTGGGCCGGGAGCGCAAGAGGATCACCACGCAGCGGCAGAAGCAGATGGCCGCCATGGCCGCGACCGTCACCGAGTCGCTCTCGGTCAGCGGCATCCTGCTGGGCCGGACGATGGGCCGCGCGGACTCCCTCACCCGGTCCTTCGCCACCGAGTCCGAGCGCCTCGTCGACCTCGAAGTGCGCTCCTCGATGGCCGGACGGTGGCGGATGTCGACGATAGGCATCGTCATGGCCGCCATGCCCGCCCTGCTGTACTGGGCGGCCGGGCTGGCGTTCCAGGCGGGCGGGCCCGCCATCTCCATCGGTACGCTCGTCGCGTTCGTCTCGCTCCAGCAGGGCCTGTTCCGGCCCGCCGTGAGCCTGCTCTCGACCGGCGTGGAGATCCAGACCTCGCTCGCCCTCTTCCAGCGGATCTTCGAGTACCTGGACCTGCCGGTCGACATCACCGAGCCCGAGGACCCGGTCCGGCTGGAGAAGATCCGCGGCGAGGTCCGCTTCGAGGGCGTCGACTTCCGGTACGACGCGAAGAGCGGCGAGACGCTGAGCGGAATCGACATCGCCGTGCCGGCGGGCGGCAGCCTGGCCGTCGTCGGTCCCACCGGCTCCGGCAAGTCCACGCTCAGCTACCTGGTCCCGAGGCTGTACGACGTCACCGGCGGTCGTGTCACGCTCGACGGCGTCGACGTGCGGGACCTGGACTTCGACAGCCTCGCCCGTGGGGTGGGGGTGGTCTCCCAGGAGACCTATCTCTTCCACGCCTCCGTCGCCGACAATCTGCGCTTCGCCCGGCCGGACGCCACCGACGAGGAGATCGAGGCGGCCGCCAGGGTGGCCCAGATCCACGACCACATCGCGTCCCTCCCCGACGGGTACGACACCCTCGTCGGCGAGCGCGGCTACCGCTTCTCCGGCGGCGAGAAGCAGCGCCTCGCCATCGCCCGGACCGTCCTGCGGGATCCCCCCGTGCTGATCCTGGACGAGGCGACCAGCGCCCTCGACACCCGTACGGAACAGGCGGTGCAGCAGGCGATCGACGCGCTGTCCGCCGGCCGCACCACCATCACCATCGCCCACCGGCTCTCCACCATCCGGGACGCCGACGAGGTCGTCGTCCTCGACGCGGGGCGCATCGCCGAGCGCGGTACGCACGAGGAGCTGATGGAGCGGGACGGCCGGTATGCCGCACTGGTGCGCGGCGACGCGGAGCTGGAGCCGACGGCGTCCTGACGGCGCTCCCGGCGGGGACCGGCACGCGCGACGGCGCTCCCGGCGAGCGTGGCGCGCGCGGCGCACGACGGCGCCGCCGCTCCCGTGGGACGGGGGAGCGACGGCGCCGGGGGGAAGCGATCGTCAGACGAGCCAGCCGACGAAGTGGATGACGCCGGCGAGCAGGTCGGTGATGACGTTCATGTGGTGCGTTCTCCTTGTGCCTCAGTGCATGTGTGGGACTGCGCAACCACGGTCTGCAGCCCGTCGCTTGCGCCCCGTAAGCATCATGCGCCGCAGCTCGAACGGTCAGCGAAATCCGCGGCGATCATGCGTTCGGGCGAACATCCGAGCCCGTGTTCGCTTGTTCCCGGACGGCAGGTCGGGTGATGGCGAATGTCGGAATTGCCGGATTATCTTCCTTTTTCGGGTTAGCGTGCCCGCATGGTGAACGAGTCCCCTCAGGGCACGCCCCGGCGCGGGCGGCCCCGTATGACCCGCCGCGGCCGGCTGGCCCTGAGCGCAGGCCTGGCCGTCGTCGTGGCCGCGGCGGTACTGGTGCCGCTGCTGCTGCTCAAGGAGTCCCCGGCCCCGCCGCCCCCGGAGAAACCGAGGATGCTGCTCATCCCGGAGGGCTGGCGGGCGAGCCAGGTGTACGACGCCGTCGACAAGGCGCTCAAGGTCACGCCCGGCACCACCCGGAAGGTCGCCGAGGGCGGCACGCTCAAGCTGCCGGCCGACGCGCTGGGCAACCCGGAGGGGTTCCTCTTCCCCGCCACGTACCCGGTGTACAAGAAGACGACCCCGCGCGGTCTGCTGGACTACATGGTCAGGACCGCCCGTGAGCGGTTCGGGGCGGAGCGCATCAGCGCGGGTGCCCAGCGCAACGGGGTGAGCCTCTACCAGACGGTGACCATCGCCAGCATCGTGCAGGCCGAGGCCGACACCCCGGAGGACATGGGCAAGGTCGCCCGGGTCGTCCACAACCGGCTCGCCCAGGGCATGGCCCTCCAGATGGACTCCACCCTCAACTACGGGCTGGGCCGCTCCACGCTCGACACGTCGCACGCCGACATCCGGATGGACCACCCGTACAACTCGTACAACCGCCAGGGACTGCCCCCCACGCCCATCGACAACCCCGGCGAGCAGGCCATGCACGCCGCGGTCGATCCGCCGCCGGGCGACTGGCTGTACTTCGTCACCGTGCAGCCCGGCGACACCCGCTTCACCGCCGACTACGGGGAGCACCAGCGCAACGTCCAGGACTTCAACGCCCACCGGGCGAGCGCCCCGAACTGAGACGCCCGCCGGCTGCCGGTGCCCCCGCGCCAGGGTCCACCCGGGAGGACGCGCCCCGCCGCCTCCCGCGGCGTCAGGCCGCCACCGGGTCCGGCTCGCGCTCCAGCAGCCGGGAGATGTCGCGGACCGCCACCCGGCCCGCCCTGTTGGCGCCGATCGTGGAGGCCGAGGGACCGTACCCGACGAGGTGGACGCGCTCGTCGCGCTCCGCGCGGGTGCCGTCCACGCGGATGCCGCCGCCCGGTTCCCGCAGCCGCAGCGGAGCCAGGTGGTCGATGGCCGCGCGGAAGCCGGTCGCCCACAGGATGACGTCCGCGTCGACCGCACCGCGGTCGTCCCAGGCCACGCCCGTCGGGGTGATCCGGTCGAACATCGGCAGCCGGTCCAGGATCCCGCGCTCGCGCGCCCGCCGGATCGCGTCGTTCAGCGGCAGGCCGGTCACGCTGACCACGCTCTGCGGGGGCAGCCCGCGCCGTACCCGCTCCTCCACCAGGGCCACCGCCGCCCGGCCCTCCGCCTCGCCGAACGGGCCCTCGCGCCAGACCGGCTCCCGGCGCGTCACCCACGTGGTATCCGCCGCGACCTCGGCGATCTCCATCAGGTGCTGCGTCCCCGACGCCCCGCCGCCCACCACGATCACCCGCTGCCCGGCGAACTCCGCCGGCCCCGGGTAGTCCGCCGTGTGGAGCTGCCGTCCTCGGAAGGTCTCCTGCCCCGGGTAACGCGGCCAGAACGGCCGGTCCCAGGTGCCCGTCGCGTTGATCAGGGCGCGTGTCGCGTACGTCCCCTCCGAGGACTCCACGAGCAGACGCCCGCCCTCGCCCTCCCGTACGGCCCCGACGTCCACGGGCCGGTGCACCCGCAGCCCGAACCGCTCCTCGTACCGCGCGAAGTACGCGCCGATCACCTCCGACGACGGGCGCCCCTCGTCGGCGCCGGTGAGCTCCATACCGGGCAACGCGTGCATCCCGTGGACCTTGCCGTACGTCAGGGACGGCCAGCGGAACTGCCAGGCGCCGCCCGGCCGTGGGGCGTGGTCCAGGACGACGAAGTCCCGGCCCGGCTCCAGTCCACCGCGCCGCAGGTGGTACGCGGCGGACAGTCCCGCCTGCCCGGCGCCGATGACGACCACATCCAAGTAGTTCACAGTTCTACCAACCGGCGCCGACGCGAGGATCTTCCCGGCCGCCGACAGGAAGTGCACCCCTGCGCCGGCGGCAGGCCGGCTCCGTGGTTCACCGTGTCCGCCGCCCACGACTCCGGGGGCGGGCACCGACGCGATGTCACCATGAGGGCATGAGCGACGCATTCACCACCCGTACGCTGCGCATCACGACCGGCACCAGGGAAACGGTCCACGACCTGACCGGCGCCTGCGCCTCCTTCCTCCGGGAGGTCGCGGCGGGCCGCGACGGCCTGCTGAACGTCTTCACGCCGCACGCCACCACCGGCGTTGCCATCCTGGAGACCGGCGCCGGCAGCGACGACGACCTCCTGGCCGCCCTCCACACCCTGCTCCCCGCCGACGACCGCTGGCAACACCGCCACGGCAGCCCCGGCCACGGCCGCGACCACGTCCTCCCCGCCCTGATCCCCCCGCACGCCACGATCCCGGTCCTGGGCGGCGAGATGGCGCTGGGCACCTGGCAGTCGGTGTGCGTGGTCGACACCAACAAGGACAACCCGGAGCGCCAGGTGCGCCTGTCCTTCCTGGGCTGACCGCTTGCCGCTCCCCACACCGACGCCTCACGGTGCCGCACGGCCCGCTCCGCGCGATGCGGAGCCGGGCCGGAGGGCAGGATGGCGGCGACGCGGCCCGGAAAGCGGGGAGTTGCTCTCTGGTGATGGGTGCTTTCACGGTGTAGCGTCAGTGTCAGATGTCGTGGTTCGCAGTACCTGCCCACGCTGTGGCGTGGGCTTCTTGCTGTGCAGTGCCTGAGGACCAGGGCGATCACCTCCGGGTCCGCGCGGTGCGGGCCCGACGTCGACTGAACTGAGAGGCACCAGCATGGCCAGCGGAATCGTGAAGTGGTTCAACTCCGAAAAGGGCTTCGGCTTCATCCAGCAGGACGGCGGCGGCCCGGACGTCTTCGCGCACTACTCCAACATCAACGCCAACGGCTACCGCGAGCTCCAGGAAGGCCAGGCCGTCACCTTCGACGTCACCCAGGGGCAGAAGGGCCCGCAGGCGGAGAACATCACCCCCGCCTGACCCAGGGCAAGGCGAGCACCGGCCCCCACGCGCACGCCGCCGGGGGGCCGGTGCGTTCCTGTTTCGTCCGTCGAGTCACGGCGGGCGTTGTCGGCGCACGGCGCCGGGGCCGGGGCCGGTGGCCCTGCGGTGGGACGCGATCACTCCGGAGATGACCGGGAGGTCCTGACGTGGCCAGTAAGTTCACCGAGCTTGCGATCGACTGTGCCGATCCCCACGGTCTCGCGCGATTCTGGTGCGCGGTCCTCGGCTACGAGGTGCAGGACGAAGACGACGAATGTGTCACCATCGGCTCCCCTGCGGTGCCTGAGGGCAAGCAGCGTCCCGGCCCCGTACCACCGATGTTGACGTTCGCGCACGTGCCCGAGGGCAAGACCGTCAAGAACAGGCTCCACATCGACGTCAACCCCACCGACAGGGAGCAGGACGAAGAGGTCCGCCGTCTGCTCGACCTGGGTGCTCGGCACGTCGACGTCGGCCAGGGCGATGCGAGCTGGGTCGTACTCGCCGACCCGGAGGGGAACGAGTTCTGCGTCCTCGCGGGCCGCCGCCCCTGATCGTCAGGCCGCACACCGCGCCGGACCTCCGTCCGGTCGCCGGCCCGCGCTCACGCGACGTACGCCGAAGGGCGCGCCGGTCCGTGTCCGCGTACCGCTCGACCGGACGGCGCGCCGCGAAGGGGACCGCAGCGCGAGCGGCCCGGGGCGCTACGAAGGAACGGCCGCCTCGGGGTGCGACGCGTCGACCTCCGGTTCCTGAAGCTGCTCGCGCACGTAGTTCCAGATCACCGCGATCAGCGCGGCCGCCGGTACCGCGAGCAGGCTGCCCACGATGCCGGCCAGGCTGCCGCCCAACGCGACTGCCAGGAGGACCACCGCCGCGTGCAGGCCGAGCCCGCGGCTCTGGATCATGGGCTGGAACACGTTGCCCTCGAGCTGCTGCACCACCACGATGATCGCGAGCACGATCAGCGCGTCCGTCAGACCGTTCGAGACCAGGGCGATGAGCACCGCGACCAGACCGGCGAAGAGGGCGCCCACGATCGGCACGAACGCGGACACGAAGGTCAGTACCGCGAGCGGGAGCACCAGCGGAACCTTGAGAATCCACAGGCCGATGCCGATGAGAACGGCGTCGAGCAGACCGACGAACGCCTGTGAGCGCACGAACGCGCCAAGGGTTTCCCAACTACGCGCGGCCACGACCGGGACGTCGGTGGCCAGTCGCCCGGGGAGCTGACGGGCCAGCCAGGGCAGGAACCGCGGGCCGTCCTTCAGGAAGAAGAACATCAGGAAGAGCGCCAGGACGGCGGTCACCACACCGTTGACCACGGTGGTCACTCCCGTGACCACCGCGGTGACCATGCTGCCGATGCTGTCCTGGATACGGGCCACGGCCGCGTCGAAGGCACCGGTGATCTGGTCGTCGCCGATGTGCAACGGCGGCCCCGCGGCCCACTCGCGCATCCTCTGAATACCCGCGACCACGCCGTCGGCCAGCTCGCCGGACTGCGACGCCACCGGAACCGCGATCAGTGCCACGATGCCCGTGACCACGAGCAGGAACACCACGGTCACCGCTGACGCGGCCAGAGCCGGAGGCCACCCCCGGCGACGCAGAAGGCGGGCCAGGGGCCAGGTCAGGGTGGTGAGGAACAGACCCACTATGAGGGGCCAGACGATGGACCACATCCGGCCCAGAAGCCACAGGGCCACCGAAGCCGCCACGAGGACCAACAGCAATTCGACGGAGACACGTGCCGATGTGCGCAGCGCGGCGGCGGCTTTGGTGGAACTCAACGAAGCAGGCATGGAGGCACCCTATGGGTACGTCCGTCGCGCTCCGCAACCGCGGCCGGTCGGCATAATGCCCGGCATGAACACCCGCGCCGTCACCCGTGTACACCTGCTCATCTCCGTGGAACTCACCCTCGCCGGCGCCGTGCTCGCCGCGCTCGGCGGCCTCCTCGTGAGCGGGCCCGTCACCGCGGTGATCGCGGGCATCCTGACCGGCTGCGGTGTCCTGATCGGCTCCCTCCTCATCCGCCGACGGATCTTCGCCGGCTTGGACCAGGCCGCGCAGGACGCCCACGACCATGGCTACGCGGAAGGACTGGCGCAAGCGCTGCTGCTGGGCATCACCGCCTACGAGGCCGCCGTGTTCCCCCTGACGGGCGGCGGCGTCTCCACCGACGAGCGGTTGGCACGCCGGACCGTCGCCTACCGCATCGCCGCGGACGACGGACTGCCGCACGCGGTGCGCACCGCGGCCGCGGCCGCGCTCGAGGCCATCGACCACGGCGAGGACGCCCAGGCCGCCCAGCACGCCGTGAAGGACCTGAACCTCGCGGCCTTCCGTCTGCGTACGGGCCCGGACGCGACGTAGCCACCGCCCTGCCCCCCTCGGCCGAGGCCGACCTGCCGGGGCGGGCACCGTCACGGCCGCGCCGCGTCCCACCGGTCCCGGACAGCACCGAACCGGCGCCGGGAATCCGTCGTGCAGGGTGCACGCCGGGGCCCCATGTGCCGCCACTGCACGGGGCGCTCGTACGCCGCAGGTGAAGCCGCTGTCCGTCCCGGCCCGTACCCGGAGGCGAACGCCCGGCCGGGCAGAGGGCCCCGGCGTCCTGGCCGGTCGGGCCGGCCGACCAGGACGGTCGGTCACCGTTGCCCGATGACGTCCCGCGGCGGCCTTCCGGCCAGGTGGTCGGCGACGTTCTGGACGGCGGCCAGGGCGATGCGGACCACGGTCTCACGGGTGACGCCCGCGACGTGCGGGGACAGGACGACGTTCGGAGCCTTGAGCAGACGCAGTGAAGACGTGGGCGGTTCGGGGTCGAAGACGTCGATGCCCGCGCCGGCGAGAGCACCGGATTCGAGGGCGTCCGCGAGGGCGTCCTGGTCGATGAGGGCGCCGCGGGCCGTGTTGATGACGAACGCGGTGGGTTTGAGGAGCGCCAGGCGCTCGGCGTCGAGGATGTGGCGGGTGGCGTCGGTGAGCGGGACGTGGAGCGTGACGTAGTCCGACGTGCGGAGCAGTTCGTCGAGCGGGACGCGGCGGGCGCCGCCCAGGCTCGCCTCGGTCTCGGGGGAGACCCGCCGCCGTCCGGCGTAGAGGACGCTCATGTCGAACGCGACCGCGCGGCGGGCGACTTCCCTGCCGATGTGCCCGAGGCCGACGATGCCGAGGGTCTTGCCGGACAGTTCGGTGAGGGACTGCTGGAGGCGCGGCAGTGCCCAGTCGGCGTCGACCAGAGCCGTGTGGGCGGGGACCAGCTGCTTGGCGAGGGCCAGCATGAGCGCGAAGGTCTGCTCGGCCACGTTCTGCCGCTCCGCGCCGCTGGAGCCGATGGTGCACACCGGGACGCCCCGTTCGCGGGCCGCGTCCACGTCGACGTAGTCATAGCCGTGGCCGGCGCACTGGACGAGTTCGAGCTGCGGTGCGCCGGCGATGTGGCCGGCGGTGACCGGGGAGAGGGCGGTGACGACGACGTGCGCCTCGCGCAGCGCCGCCGGGTCCTCGTCGGCCGTCTCGACGACCGTGACGCGGGCGTGCTCGGGGAAGACCGAGGCGAGCGCCGCACCGGCGGTGCGGCCACCCACATGGGGCGCTATGACGGCGAGCACGTTCTTCGGGGCGGTCATGCGGGCTCCTCGATGAGGTCGTCGCGGCTCGGCGTGCCGGGCGTGGAGTGCCCCGACAGGGCCAGCGTCAGGTCGAGTTCGGCGAGCAGGCAGCGGACGACGTGCTCGACGCCCGCCTGTCCGTCGAGGCCGAGGCCGTACGCGTAGGGACGCCCCACCAGCACCGCCTCCGCACCCAGCGCAAGCGCCTTGAAGATGTCGTCGCCCGTGCGGATGCCGCTGTCGAACAGCACGGCCAGCCGGCCACCGGCGGCCTCGACGACGCGGGGCAGGGCGTCGGCGGCGGCGACCGACCCGGCCACCTGGCGGCCGCCGTGGTTGGACACCACCACGCCGTCCATGCCCGCCTGTGCGGCGCGCCGGGCGTCGTCCGGGTGCAGGATCCCCTTGAGCACGATCGGGCCGTCCCAGTTCTCCCGCAGGAATTCGAGGTCCGGCCAGGTCTTGGCGGGGTCGGCGAACATGGAGACGAAGTGCATCACCGCCGCGTTCGGGTCCTCGTGCACGGGCTTGGCCAGACCCGCCTGGAACGCCGGGTCGGTGAAGTAGTTGGCGGTGCCCACGCCGTGGAGGAACGGCAGGTACGCCTGGTCCAGGTCACGCGGCCGCCACGCCAGCAGCGGCGTGTCCAGCGTGACGAACAGCGCGGTGAACCCCGCCGCCTTCGCCCGGTTCAGGAACGACCGGGTGACCTCCCGGTCCTTCGCCCAGTACAGCTGGAACCACCGCTCCGCGTCGCCCATCGCCGCCGCGACCTCCTCCATGGGCGTGCTGGAGGCGGACGACAGGATGTACGGGACGCCCTGCGCCGCGGCGGCCCGCGCGGCGGCCGTCTCCGCGTCCGGGTGCATGATCGACAGCACGCCCACGGGCGCCAGCGCGAGCGGCGCGGGCAGCGCGCGGCCCAGGACCTCGACGGACAGGTCACGTGTCTGTACGTCGCGCAGCATCCGCGGCACGATCCGCCGCCGCTCCAGCGCCGCCCGGTTGGCGGCCGCCGTGCTTCCGCTCCCCGCGCTGCCCGCCACGTACCCGACCGGCCCGGGGCCGAGGCGCTGCTCGGTGAGCTCTTCGAGGCGCGTCAGGTCGGTGGGCAGCCGCGGTACGGCGCCGGTCATGCCGTTCAGGTAGATCTCGTACTGGAAGTCCGCCCAGTGTTTCGCCATGCGTGCCTTCGCCCTTCGCCGGAATCGTGTGCCATCAGGGATCCTTGCGACCTCGCACCCGTCACGTCCACCGTCCGGACGTTCTCGTCCACGTCCACAACGTCGTAGTCGGTGCCGTGCCCTTGTGCACGGCGGCACAGGACCGGGCATGCCGTGGCCCCTAGCCTCGCCGGAACAGCACAACGAGGGGTGGTACCGGTGAACTGGCTGATCCACGACTACCGTGAAAGCGATCTCGCGGCGGTCGTCCACTTGATCGACACCACGGCCGAGCTCGGACAGGAGTCCGTGTTCTCACTCGCCGAGTGCATCGGCGCGCTGACGTCCCGCCAGCCGGCGGTCGTCGCCGTCCACCAGGGCGCGCCCATCGGGGCGGCGCTCGCGTGCGTGGCGGGCGAGCGCGCCTGGGTGATGCGCATCGCCATCTCGCCGGCCTGGCGCGGCAGGGGTCTGGCGAGCGCGCTGCTGGTGGAGCTGGAGCGGCGCCTCGTCGCAGCCCGGGTGGGGCGGATCGCCTACGTCCTGCCCGAGGAGGAACTCGTGGGCGAGGGCCTGCTCAACGCCGGCTACACCCGGCAGCCCGCCGTGGCGTACTTCGAGAAGGTCGAACCGCTGCACGGGCCCGCCGCCAATGTCCTGGAAGACCTCGGCGGAAGCTTCCTGCCCGGTGACCTGTGGGGCAAGGTCGCCGGCATGGAGGCGGAGAAGGACCTGATCGAGCGGCGTGTCGTCCTGCCGCTCGCCCAGCCCGAACGCGCCGCCCGGCACGGCGTACGGCCCCCGCGCGCCATCGCCCTGTTCGGGCCGCCCGGCACCGGCAAGACCACGTTCGCCCGCGGCATCGCCTCCCGGCTGGGGTGGCCCTTCGTCGAGCTCCTCCCGTCCCGGCTGGCCGACGAGGGGAACCTGGCGGCGGCGCTGCGCAGCGCGTTCGCCCGGATCTCGGAGCTGGAGCGGGTGCTCGTCTTCATCGACGAGGTCGAGGAGATCGCCCCCGTACGCACCGAGCCCGCCCAGCCCGGTGGGATGCACGGGGTCACCAACGAACTGCTCAAGCTGATACCCCGGTTCCGCGAGGGCGACGAGCGCCTGCTGGTGTGCGCCACCAACTCCATCCGCTCGCTCGACCCGGCGTTCCTGCGCCCCGGCAGGTTCGACTACCTCATCCCGATCGGTACGCCGGACAAGGCGGCGCGCGCCGCGATCTGGTCCCGGTACACCGACGGCCGGCCCGACGTGGACGTGTCGGTCCTGGTGGCCGCCAGCGACCTGTTCACCCCGGCCGACATCGAGCACGCCGCCAGGATCGCCGCGCAGACCGCCTTCGAGCGGGACCTGGGCGACCAGGACCAGGTGCGGGCGACGCCCGGCGCGAGCACCGAGGACTACCTGGAGGCCATCGCACAGTGCCGGCCGACGGTGACCCCGGCGATGATTGACCAGTTCGGCGCCGACATCACCGCCCACGCCCGGTTCTGACGGTTATCCGGCCCGCCGGTAGGTGGCGCCGTCCCGGGTCCGGGTCAGCATCCCGCCGACCACCAGGTAGCGGCGCAGCGCCGAGCAGTCCTCGTGCACGGTGCGCAGGGCCTCGTTCACCTCGGGCTCGGTGTACGACCGGCCCGGCGCGAACAGCGTCTCGGCGAGGTGGAGCAGCAGCTGCTCCCGGCGGGCGGGCTTGCGCGGGACGGCCGTCAGGCGACCACGTGAGAAAAGGGCGGACACGTCGTGCGAACCGCCCGTTCGGGTATCAGACATGGCCCGAAGCCTGGCGCGGGCCACCTGGGTCGGACAACGGGTTTTCGGGTGGCGGGGGCGGTGGCGAGGGTGATCAATGGGTGACGTCCCGCCCGCCCGCCATCACGTAGTCGTACGCCGCCCCCGCCGTGAACTCCGCCTGCCCGCCGCGCACCAGCAGCCCCGCGCGGGCGAACGCCGGGTCGTCCGCCGTGCCCGGCACGTACGGCACCGCGATGCACCGCATCCCGGCCGCCTCGGCCGCCGCCGCGCCGGGCGGGGCGTCCTCCAGTACGACGCAGTGCGCCGGCTCCACCCCGAGCCGGCGCGCCGCCTCCAGGAACACGTCCGGCGCGGGCTTGCCCCGCTCGACCTCCTCCGCCGACACCAGGGTGGTGAGGTAGGCGTCCAGCCCCGTGCCACCGAGGACCGCCTCGATCGTGGCCCGCGACGAACCGGAGGCGACGGCCATGGGCACGCCCTGCGCGTGCAACCGCCGCACGAACGTCCGCATCTCGGGGAACACCTCGGTCGCGGCGCGCGCCAGCTCCAGGTAGTGCCGGTTCTTGCCGGCCAGCAGTTCCTCGACCGGCGCGTCGATCCCGTACTCCTCCTTGAGGATCTCCAGCGTCTCGCGCGTCCCGATGCCGATGAAGTCGGTGTGGCGCTCCCAGCCGAAGTCCGTGACGCCGTAACGCTCCAGGAGCCGGCGCCCCGCCTCGTAGTAGTTCGGCTCGCTGTCGACCAGCGTGCCGTCGAGATCGAAGATGACCGCGGCGCGAGAGGTGCTCATGACCCCCAGCATGCCAAGCCGTCCCACGGCGCTGCTCACGCCCGCCGCTGACCGGCCGACCGGCCCACCGCCTCCACCAGGGGCAGCAACCGGTGCGGCACCCGCTCCCGCAGTGCCATCTCCGTACGCGTACGCACCACGCCCGGCAGCTGGATCAGCCGCTGGATGACGTCCTCCAGGTGCCCGTTGTCCCGCGCCACGACCCGGGTGAGCAGGTCCCCGCCGCCGGTGATCGAGAACGCCTCGACGATCTCCGGGATGGCGGCGAGCGCGTCGCCCACCTCGTCCAAGTGCCCCTGGGTGACCTCGATGTGCACGAACGCGAGCACCGGATGCCCGAGCGCGGCCGGGGAGAGGGACGGGCCCGTACCGGTGATCACCCCGTCCCGCTCCAACCGGTCCAGCCGGGCCTGGAGGGTGCCGCGCGCGATGCCGAGGATCCGCGCGTACTCGCGCACGCTGGTACGCGGCTGCTCGATCAGCAGCCGGAGGATGCGGGTGTCCAGCTCGTCCACGGCCATGGTCATTCGGCCCCCTCCTGGTACGGCGTTCCCTGGGATCACCGTACCAATGGCTCAGCCTTGTCCGCCCTGCCGCGCAGCCACGCCGGCGCCCACCAGTTGGCACGCCCCGCCAGCCGCATCACGGCGGGCACGAGCAGTCCGCGGACGACGGTCGCGTCCAGTACGGCGGCCAGGGCCAGCCCGACCCCCACGGCCTTGAGGAACACCAGGCCCGAGGTCGCCAGTGCCACCATCACCACGGCCAGGATGGTGGCCGACCAGGTGAAGAGACGGGCGGTGCGGTCCAGGCCGCGGGCCACCGCCGTCACCGTGTCCGCACCCGCCCGGTGCTCCTCCACCATGCGGGACAGCAGCATGCACTCGTAGTCCATGGACAGGCCGAACGCGACGCAGAAGGTCACCACCGGGATCTGCACGTCGAGGGAGCCCGTCGCGACGAAGTCGCCCACGAGCCACCGCAGGTGCCCCTGCTGGAAGACGAAGACCAGCGCGCCGAAGGTCGCGCAGAGGCTGAGCGTGTTGAGGACGAGGGCCTTGACGGCCAGGACCGGCCTCCGGGTCAGCCCCAGGACGAGGGCCACCATGGACACGCCCACCAGCGTCAGGGCGAGTGGGAGCCGGTCGCCGATCGCGCCGCGTACGTCGGCGACCCTGGCGCCGAACCCGCCCACCAAGGCGCGGGCGGGCGCCGGCACGTCCCTGATCACCTCGACACGGTCGGCGTTCGCCGGATCGCCCGGCTCGCCGACCGTGGCCACCGACAGGTACGCGCCGCGCGGTGCGGCGCCGGGCGCGGGAGGCGGCGACGCGCCGTCCCGGACGGGGCCGGGCGGCGTCAGGAAACGGGCGGCCGACGAGGAGGGGCGGGCGACGAGCCGCCCCTCGCGGTACGTCCCGGTGGCCGTGTCGACCCGCGCCACCCCGGCCACGGTGGAGACCCGGCGCGCATAGCGGTCCAGCTCCGCCGTGTGCGAGCGGGCGTCGAGATCCGGCAGGGCGATGGTGGTCACCCCGACCGGCGAGTCCGGGAAGTCGTCCCGAAGCGCCGCGCCGACGCCCCCGGCCCCGGTGCTCGGGGGAAGCACCCGGTCGTCGGACATCGAGAAGCGGACGTCGGTGAACGGGATCGTCAGCAGCACCAGCAGGCAGGTGACCGGGATTCCCGTGGCCAGCGGTCGCCGCATCACCGCCCGGGCGATCCGCGCCCAGCCGCCCCGCTCCGCCGCATTGCCCGCCCTGGGGCGGCGACGCCACCGGGCGAAGATGTCCAGGCGTTCGAGCCGGTCGCCCAGCAGGGCGAGTACGGCCGGCAGCACGACCAGGCTGCCCACGGCGGCCATGACGGTGACCGCCACCCCCGCGTACCCGATCGAGCGCAGCAGCGGGTGCGGGAAGACGAGCAGGGCGGCCATGCTGCACGCGACGGTGCCGGCCGAGAACGCCACGGCCCGGCCGGCGGTGCGCAGCGCCGTGTGCAGGGCCTGGGCGGTCCCCGCGCCGTTCGTGCGCTCCTCGCGGTACCGGGTGACCAGGAACAGGCTGTAGTCGATCGCCAGGGCGAAGGCCAGGGCGGTGCCGATGTTGAGTGCGTACACCGAGATCTCGGTGACGTCGGTGAGTCTGCGCAGCAGCGCCGTGGTGCCGAGCGCGGCGAAGACCCCGACCAGTACGGGCAGCGTGGCGGCCACCAGTGAACCGAACACCAGCAGCAGGAGGGTCACGGTGACCGGCAGGGCGACGAGCTCGCTCATCCGCGCGTCACGGGACGCCTGGCGGGCCACCTCGACCCGCGTGGCCGCCTCGCCGCCGGCCGTCACCTCCAGCGGCCCGAACCGGCCCGTCACCCCCGGGACCACACGCTCGGCGGTCCTGCCGCGCTCACGGTCACCGCCGCGCAACCACGCCAGGACCAGCGCGCTCCGTCCGTCCCGCGCGCGCAACGCCCCCGCCGGTCCCGGAGTCGCGCTCCGCCCGTCCGCCGTACGCGACGCGGCCGCCGCCGGTCCCGGGCTCCAGTAGGACCGGACGCGTTCGACCCCCGGGTCGGCGGCCAGCCGCCGCTCCACCGCCCGCCCGGCCGTGACGGCGGCGGTCTCGTCCACCCCCCGGCCGCCGGGCGCGTCCGTGCGGGCCAGCAGCACCAGCTCCGGCCTGCCGGCCTGGAGGTCCCGCCGGAGGATCTCCTCCGCGCGCACCGACTCCGCCCCGGGCGGCACGATGCCCCCCGAGGACAGCCGGTCGGCCACATCGCGCCCGGCCGGCACGGACAGGGCCATCAGCAGCAGCGCGAGTACGGACACGAGACGCCGGTGCCGTACGGCGAAGGGGACGGGACCGCCGACGGATCCATGGTGCCCGCCCGGCGGTGACGCGGGCTCCGGGGCCGGGCTCGGGGCCGGGTCCGGCTTCGTGGTGGTCGGCATGGGTGCTCCCCTGACACGGGTTCTGGCGGTCGGCTTGCTTCCCTCTCTTCTTCGTCCCGGGCCGGGTCCCACCTTGAGCTGGCCCATTGGCCCGCCCCGCACGGCGGGGCCGAACGTCAAGCAGGGCCAATGGCTCAGTGGGGTGTGGTTGAGTTGAGCCATCGGGCCGAGAAGTGGTGTCATGGGAGCGTCGATGGCGCTGCGGATCCCGCGGCGCCTTTTTCATGCCGGAACGTCGAAAGCGTCCAGAGCGACGAGTGAAGGGGCGGGAAACTGTGCTGAAGAGGGTGTTCGTGGCTCCGGATCCGGGGTGGCTGCGGCTGCGCAGCGCCACCCGGGCCGTCCTCGGCATCAGCGTGGCGGTGGCGGTGTGCGGGTTCGCGGGACACTCCCTCGCGGCGGCCATCACCGGAGGCCTCGCCGCGCTCCTCGCGCTCTTCACCGTCACGGACGCCACCGTCCGCAAGCAGGCGGCGACCACCGCCCTGCTGCCCCTCGTGGGCTTCCCGGTGCTCGCCCTCGCCGCCGTCCTGCACGACCACCCCGTCGCGCGGGACATCGCTTTCCTCGCCGTCATGGGAGCCGGGGTCTACGCCCGCCGCTGGGGGCCGCGAGGCCACTCCCTGGGCGTCTTCGCCTTCATGACCTTCTTCGTGACGCAGTTCCTGCACACGTTGCCCGGGCAGCTCCCCGAGCTGTACGCGGCGGTCGCCCTGTCGCTGCTCTCCTCGTCGGCGGTCCGCTTCGGCCTGTGGTGCTACGAGCGCCGCCTGCCGCCGCCCGCCGCGCAGGCCCCGGCCGAGGGGCGGGGCCTGGCCCGTACCACCACGCGCCAGGCCGTCCAGGCGACCGTCGGCGGCGCGGTGGCGCTGGTGATCGGCCAGATGCTCTCCGGGGAGCGCTGGTACTGGGCCGTCGGCGCCACCTGGTGGATCTTCGTCAACACCACCTCGCGCGGCGAGACGCTGGTCCGCGGGTTCCGAAGGGTCCTCGGCACGCTGATCGGCATCGCCGTCGGCCTGGTGGTCGTGGTCCCGCTGCAGGGCGCCGCCGTGCCCACGGCCGTCCTGGTCGCGGTCTGCGTGTTCGGCATCTTCTACACGGCGGCCGTCTCGTACACCTGGATGATGCTGTCCGTGACGCTGATGGCCGGGGCGCTGTACGGGCTCCTGGGAGTGCTGGACCCGGCCCTGCTCGCGCTGCGGGCCATGGAGACCGGTGTCGGGACGCTGGGCGCGGTGCTGGCCGTGCTGTTCGTACTGCCCGTCACCACCCACGCCACGACGGACGCCTGGATCCAGCGCGCCCTGCGCTGCGTACACGTCTGCACCGCGGAGGCCGCGGCGCGGCTGTCCGGCACCCCGGGCGCCGACCCGTCCCCCCACGTCGCCGAACTGGAAACCCTCCTCGGCCGGGTACGGCTCTCCCTGGCTCCGCTCGTGCACCCGCTGAGCCCGCTGCGCGCCCGCAAGGCACGGGCCCGGCAGGTCCTCGCGCTGCTCGACGCGTGCGCCCGCGAGGTGCGCGGCCTGGCCTCCATAGCGGCGGACCCGGAGGCGTCCCACGACGCCCGGCTGGCCGCCGCGTGCTGGCGCGTGGAGACGGCCGTCGAAGCGCTCACGACGCCGGAGAAGGCGCGGGAGGCCCGCACCGCCCCGGTTGACGAGGCCCGAACCGCCCCGGTCGACGCGGCCCGGACTGCCCCGGCCGACGTGGCGCCGCACGCTCCGACCGTCCTGACCGAGCCCGCGCTGGCGCACCTGCACAGCCTGGAACGGGCGCTCACCGAGCTCGCCGCCCCGCTGCGCACCTCCCCGCGGGAACCGCTGATCGGTGCGTAGCCCCGGACCCCGGGACCGCTTGGTCTAGACCTGCTAGCGTCGGGCGCGCACCGAGGTCGGCAGGCGAGAGGGGCAGCGCGGTGGCGGACGAAGCACGGCGGAGCGGCGGTCGGGCGTACATCGGCTCGTTCACCTCGGCGGGGGGCCACGGCGTCGTCGCGGCCACCGTCGACCGGCGGACGGGCGCATTGACCGTGACAGGCGCGTCCGACGCGGTCCCGGACCCCTCCTTCCTGGTTCCCGCTCCCGCCGGCGACGTGCTGTACGCGGTCAGCGAGACCGAGAAGGGTGCCGTCGCCGCCTTCGACGTCACGGGCCCCGCACCCCGGCTGCTCGGCGACCCGGCGCCGGTACGCGGGACGCACCCGACACACCTGGCGCTCGTCCAGGGGCACGTGCTCACCGCCAACTACGGTTCCGGCAGCGTGAGCGCCCTGCCCCTGGGCCCTGACGGCGCCCCACGACCCGCCTCGGGCGTGCTGCGGCACCACGGCACCGGCCCGCACCGGGACCGGCAATCAGGCCCGCACGCCCACCAGGTGGTGCCGGCCCCGGGCGGCCGTTGGGCGCTGAGCGTGGACCTCGGCACCGACTCCGTACACGTCCTCGCCCTCGACCCCGCGACGGGCGAGCCGACGCCGCACGGCGAGACGGCGCTGCGCCCCGGCAGCGGCCCGCGCCACCTCGCCTTCCACCCGTCGGGCAGCCATGTGTACGTCCTGGCCGAACTGGCCCCGCTGCTCACCGTCTGCCGCTGGGACCCCGGCACGGGCGCCCTCGCGCCCGTGGGCGAGGCGGCCCTCCCGGCGACGGGCGCGGAGGCGGTGAGCTACCCCTCCGGCATCGCCGCCGCACCCGACGGGCGGTTCCTGTGGGCGGCGGTGCGCGGTGAGGACACCGTCGCCGTCCTGGCGCTCGACGCGACCCGGGAGCGGATCCGGACGGTCGCGGCCGTCCCGTGCGGCGGACACTGGCCCCGGGACCTCACCCTGGACCCGGAGGGACGGCGCCTGTACGTGGCCAACGAGCGCTCCGGCGACGTCACCTGGTTCGCCATCGACCCGGTGACGGGCGTGCCGAGCCGGGCGGGCGCCGTCGAGGCCCCGGCGGCGACTTGCGTGGTGTTCACCTGAGGGGCCCCGGGCAGGCGAAAGGGCCCGCACCGGACGTCGTCCGGTGTGCGGGCCCTTCTCCGCGACTCTCGCGAGTTCTCGCGCCTCTTCGCGTCTTCGCGGCCCGTCAGCGAACGGGAGTCCCCTGCGGCTGCGGCGCGATGCCCAGAGCCGTCGTGTACTGCGACAGCACCAGCTTCCCGACCGCCGGGTAGGCGCCCAGCGGCTCGGCCACCGGGCAGTCCGCCGCCTTCACCGCGTCTTCCAGCAGACCCTCGGGCAGCTCCGGCCCGATCAGGTACGGCGCCAGCGCCAGCTGCAGCGAGCCGGAGCCGCGCAGCTGCTCGGCGACCGCCGCCACCGAACCCGGCTGGTCCAGCGCCGCCGCCATCACCGGCACGGCGAGGCGCGCGGCCAGCAGCATGCCGGTGATCCCGGCCGCCTGCACGGCTTCCTCGCCGCCGACCGTCGCCAGCACGATGCCGTCGGCCGCCGTGGCGACCGTGAACAGCCGCGCCCGGTCGGCGCGGGCCAGCCCCGCCTCGGACAGGCGCACGTGCAGCGCCTCCGCGAGCAGCGGGTGGGGGCCCAGTACGTCGGTGAGTTCGGCGGCCGCGCCGCTGTCCGCGACGGCCTGCCGTATGCGGTCCGTCAGGGCGCGATCCGGGCCCGCCAGGAGCGGCACCACCACGGCGGCCGGGCCCTCGGGCTCGGCGACCTCACGGCCGGCGGCCCTGGCGAACTCGTAACGCTCCACACGCAGCGCGGCGGCCCGCTCCAGGACGGCCGACAGCGTGGGGTACTCGGACTCGTCGCCGTCCAGGAAGCCGATCGCGGCCTCCAGGCCGGGCAGCTCGGAACGAGCGATGCTCACGACCTCTTCGGCCAGGCCGCGGACAGCGGCCGAAGGGGCGCCGGGAACGGCGAGAACGAGCGCGGGCGCGCCCTCGGGGGCCGCCACGGGTTCAGGGCGACGGTGCCGCCCGGACTGTCGGGGTCGCGGCATTCGTACAGGCAGGCCGGAAGCGGGCCCAGTGGGGGAGCTCATGGCGCCGCATGCTACTGGCTTTACCTGCTTCGACGCTTGGGTAGGGGGCGGTCAGGCGCCCTCTGTCCGGCTATGTCCGATCAGTCGGCTGCGGGGTGGTTGTATCAAGCATGCCCGGCTCGCGAGGCAGGCGGAGCGTGTCCGCGGCGAGGGCCGCCGCGACGACGAGCGCACCGTCCAGCGGGTCGCCGACGGCGGGTACGGTGCGCGCGTACGGCAGGTGCTCCGCCAACTCGGCCCGCAGCGGCAGAAGGAGCGGGTCGCCCATCTTGAACAGGCCGCCGGTCAGCGCCACTTCCAGGTCCTCGCCCGGTGGGCAGACGGCGGCCGCCGCCTCCGCGATGTGCCCGGCCGCCCGCGCCAGGATGCCCACCGACACCGGATCCCCCGCAGCGCCGCACCGGGCCACCTCGGGGGCGAACGAGGCGAGCACGGCGGGCCGGTCGGCACGCGGGTAGAGCTGCCCCGGCAGGGTCGCCGGAGGCCCGAACACCGCCTCGGCGCGCGCCAGCAGGGCCGCTGAACCGCCTCTCCGCCCGTCATGGGCACGCATGGCCGCCTCCAGCCCGGCGCGGCCGATCCACGCCCCGCTGCCGCAGTCGCCCAGCAGATGCCCCCAGCCGTCCGCGCGGCGCCAGCCGGACAGGTCCGTGCCGAGCGCGATCAGACCGGTGCCCGCCGCGACCACCGCCCCGGGCCGCTGCCCGAGCGCCCCGGCGTACGCGGTCACGGCGTCGGCGGCCAGCGCCAGTCGGCCCACCCCCAGCGAACGGCGCAGCGCCCCGGGCAGCGTGGCACGCAGGTCGCCGCCGAGCGTCGCCATCCCGGCCGCCCCGACCGCCACCGCCGCGAGCCGGTCGGCCCCGGCCCGCCCGAGCAGCCCTTCGGCGGCGGGGACGAGCCGCTGAAGCAGATGCCCCGCGTCGATCCCGCCCGCCCCGGTACGCACCGGTTCCCCGAACACCACACTGTCGACGAGCCGTACACCACCCTGTGTGACGCCACCCTCTGTGACACCGCCCTCGACTCCGGCGGTCGCGAGGGCGATCCGCAGCCCGGACCCGCCGGAGTCGACGCCCAGGACCCACGCGGCGGTGCTCATGCCGGACTTTCGGGCCGCACGCCCACTTGCGGACGCCTGCGACACCTCATGACCGGCTCCGAGGACAAGGGGAGAAAAGAGTGACGACGGCGGGCAGCCTATCGCCGGGACGGTGCGGCCGACGGGAGATCGACCGCATCCCACGGGCGTTCGGCGGGCACCTGATGGGCCGGTAGGGTGACATCCCGTGGCAGCACGACCGTTGAAAGAAATCGTCGAGCCGGGGTGGGCGGACGCCCTCGCCCCGGTGGCCGAACGCATCGCCGGGATGGGCGACTTCCTCCGTACGGAGATCGCCGCCGGGCGCACCTACCTGCCGGCCGGACCGCATGTGCTGCGGGCGTTCCAGCAGCCGTTCCACGAGGTGCGGGTCCTGATCGTCGGACAGGACCCGTATCCGACGCCGGGACACGCGGTGGGGCTGAGCTTCTCGGTCGCGCCCGACGTCCGGCCGCTGCCGGGCAGCCTGGAGAACATCTTCCGGGAGCTCAACTCCGACCTGGGGCTGCCCCGACCGTCCAACGGCGACCTGACGCCCTGGACGCAGCAGGGGGTGCTGCTGCTCAACAGGGCGCTGACCACGGCGCCGCGCCGGCCGGCCGCGCACCGCGGCAAGGGCTGGGAGGAAGTGACCGAGCAGGCCATCAAGGCCCTCGTGGCGCGCGGAAAGCCGCTGGTGTCCGTGCTGTGGGGGCGGGACGCCCGCAACCTCCGTCCGCTGCTCGGTGACCTTCCCGCGATCGAGTCGGCGCACCCGTCCCCCATGTCCGCGGACCGCGGTTTCTTCGGCTCGCGGCCGTTCAGCCGTACGAACGAGCTGCTGGCCCGGCAGGGCGCGCAGCCGATCGACTGGCGGTTGCCCTGACGCGACGGCAGGAGGCGTCACCTCCCGCTCGGGGATGAGGCCTCTCGTACCGCTCGTGGAAGGGGTCTCCTACCGGTCGGGGATGCTGAGCTCCCCGCCGCGGAGGAAAGCCTCCCGCTCCTCGACGACGAACGGGGCCATCGCCTCGCGCCGCCGCTTCTCCGCGTCGGACTGCCGCCAGCTGTCGCACGCTTCCCTGGAGTCCCAGAACGACACTCCGGTGACTTCCAGCCCGTCCTCGGACCAGTACGCGAACGCACGGCTCATGCCGTCCGGGTGCGCGCCCGGGCGCCAGGCCCGTTCGAACTCGTCCAGGGTGCCCGGCTTGATACGGCGGGTCGTCGTCCAGACGAAGTGCTCCTCCATCGCAGCGACCTCCTCGGCCTGCTCAGCGGCGCGGCGCTTCGGTGCCGGCTGCCTCCCTCACCACCGTAGGTCTGTGACGCCGCTTCCGCCTGCCTGACCACCGGCGGCGGGGGCACCATCGACCGTGAGAGAGAAGGCGGTGATGGCGTGCCCCCTGCCCCGGTACGCGAACTCGTACGCGAGCTGACCCGGTGCGCCGATCCCCAGCGCCTGCGACGGGACGTCGAGTTTCTCGCCGACCGCCCGCGCAGCCGGATCCGCGCCCCCGAGGCCATCCTGCGTGCCGAGGCCCATGTGACGGCCGAACTGGCCGCGGCGGGGTGGCGGACCTCGCGCCAGCCGTTCGACCTACGGTGGCGGCTCGGCTCCACCGACCGCGGCGGTCACCGTGCGCCACCGCTCGCATTCCGCCTGCACCCACGTCTGACCGGTGCGAATCTGCTGGCGGAACCGCCCGGTGGCATTCCCCGCCCCACCGTGGTCGTGGGAGCCCACCTGGACACCGTCGAGGGCAGCCCGGGCGCCGACGACAACGCCTCGGGAGTGGCCGCGCTGCTGGAGGTCGCGCGGCTCCTCGGCGGGCTGCCGAGGCCACCCGCTGTCACCCTCCTGGTGTCCGACATGGAGGAACTGGGCCTGATCGGCTCCCGGTTCGCGGCCCGGTGGCTCCGACGCCACCGCAGCGTCATGGGCATGATCTGCCTGGAGTCGGTCGGGTACTTCACGACCGCCCCGGGAAGTCAACGGATGCCGGCCGGCTTCGACCGGGGCTTCCCGCGCGTGGCCGGGGCGGTCCGCTCGGCCGGGCTGCGCGGCGACTTCACCCTCGTGGTCCACCGCCGCTCGACGCGGGCCGCGGCCACGCTGTGGGGCGCGGCGGCGGAGGCCACGGAACCCGCGCTGCCCTGCATCACGCTGGGCGACCCGCGTCCCGAGGGCCCATGGGGCGCGCTGGCCGGCCTCGCGGTGCCCCCGCTGGCCCATCTCGACCGAAGCGACCACGCGGCCTTCTGGAACCTCGGGATTCCGGCCCTGATGCTCACCGACACGGCGAACTTCCGCAACCCCCACTACCACCGGCCGTCCGACACCCCGGACACCCTCGACCACCGGCGGCTGGCGGCGGTCGCCGTCGCGACGGCCGCCACCGCCGCCACCTGGCCGCACCTGTACTGAGCCGGACGTCCCCATGGGGACCGGGGTGCCCGGCCCGCCGTGCCGGAGCACCCTGGAGGTATGCCCCGAACCAACGAAGAGGTCGAAGCGCTGCTCCAGGAGTACGCCGACCTCATCGCCATCACCGGAGGCGACGCCTTCAAGGCGCGCGCGTACGAAAAGGCGGCCCGCGCCATCGGCGGCCACCACGCCGACGTCTCGAAGCTGGACGCCAAGGGCCTGAGGGACATCCCCAACGTCGGCAAGTCGATCGCGGACAAGGTCGTCGAGTATCTCCACTCCGGCCAGATCTCCACGATCGAGGAGACCAGGGCGTCGATCCCCGCCGGCGTCCGGGAGCTGATCACCATTCCCACGCTCGGGCCCAAGAAGGCCATGGTGCTCCACGAGGAACTGGGCATCACCTCCGTGGATCAGCTGCTCGACGCCATCCACAAGGAGCAGCTCCGCGACCTGAAGGGCTTCGGCGAGAAGACGGAGGCGAACATCCTCCACGGCATCGCGCTGATGCAGAAGGCCGGCGAGGGCCGGATCCTCATCAGCGCCGCCATGGACGTAGCCGAACAGATCGTCGCCGAACTGTCCGCCGTCCCCGGCTGCGCGCGGTGTACCTACGCGGGGTCGCTGCGCCGGATGAAGGAGACCATCGGGGACGTCGACATCCTGGTGGCGGCGGAGAAGTCGGCGCCGTTCATGGAGGCCCTCGCCGCCCTTCCGCACACCGCCGAGGTCATCGCGCACGGCGAGAAGAAGACGTCCATCCGGACCACCAAGGGCCTCCAGGTGGACCTGCGGGTCCTGCCGCCCGCCTCCTGGGGAGCGGGACTGCAGTACTTCACCGGTTCCCGGGCGCACAACATCCGCACCCGCGAGATCGCCGTGCGCCACAAGCTCAAGCTCTCCGAGTACGGACTCTTCGACGCCGAGAGCGGCGACATGATCACCTCCGAGACGGAGGAGGAGATCTACGCCAGGCTGGGCCTGCCCTGGATCCCGCCCCCGTTGCGCGAGGACCGGGGCGAGATCGCGGCCGGACTGCGGGACGAGGTCCCCGACCTGATCCAGGACGCGGACATCAAGGGCGACCTGCACACCCACACCGACCTCACCGACGGCCTGGCCCCGCTGGAGGACATGGTCGCCGCCGCAGCCGCGCGCGGTTACGCCTACTACGCGATCACCGACCACGCCCCGAACCTGTACATGCAGCGCATGACCGACGAGAAGATGCTCGCGCAGCGCGAGCGCGTACGGGAACTGGACCGCGCACACCACGGAATGCGCCTCCTCCACGGCACGGAACTCAACATCGGCCCGGACGGCGAAGTCGACTGGCCGGACGACTTCCTGGCCCGGTTCGACCTGTGCGTGGCATCCGTCCACTCCCACTTCAACCAGAGCAGGCAGGCCCTGACACGCCGACTGGTCCGCGCCTGCGAGAACCCCCACGTCGCGATCATCGGCCATCCCACCACCCGCCGGATCGGCAAACGCCCCGGACTGGACGCCGACTTCGACGAGGTCTTCGAAGCCTGCGCCCGGACCGGTACCGCACTGGAGATCAACGCCCACCCGGAGCGGCTCGACCTGCGCGACGAGGACATCCTGCGCGCCAAGCGCTACGGAGTGAAGTTCGCGGTGAACTCCGACGCCCACTCCCTCACGCACCTGCCCTACATGCGGTATGGAGTGGGAACCGCCCAGCGCGGATGGCTGACCAAGGACGACGTCATCAACGCCTGGCCTCTGACGCGGCTGCGCCGTTTCCTGCGCAAGGGCGGTTCCCGGGCGTCCTGAGGGACGTCAACCGATCACCGCCGCCCGTACGCACAGCACATCCGGCAGGTGGGACGCCAGCAGCCGCCAGCTGTCGCCCTCGTCGGCGCTCGCGTACACCTCGCCGTTGCGGTTGCCGAAGTAGACGCCCGCCGGATCCGCGTCGTCCGTGCACATCGCGTCGCGCAGCACCGTGCCGTAGTGGTTGCCCTCCGGCAGACCGGCCGACAGGGCCTCCCAGCTGCCGCCCGCGTCACTCGTACGGTAGACCCGGCACCGCCGCTGCGCCGGCACCCGGTCGGAGTCGGCCGTGATCGGGAAGACGTACGCCACACCGGCGCGGTGCGGGTGGGCGACCGCCGCGAAGCCGAAGTCCGAGGGCAGCCCCGCGCCGATGTCGGTCCACTTGGCGCCCGCGTCGTCGCTGCGATACACGCCCCAGTGGTTCTGCAGATACAGCCGGTCCGGATCGCCGGCATCCTGGGCGATCTTGTGCACGCACTGCCCGAAGACCGGGTTCGGGTCCGGCAGGAAGACCGCGGACACCCCCTGGTTGGACGGCGACCAGCTCTCGCCGCCGTCCCGGGTGCGGAACACCCCGGCCGTCGACACGGCGACCGTCACGGCGTCCGGGTCCCTCGGGTCGGTGACGACCGTGTGCAGCCCCTCACCCCCGCCGCCCGGCACCCATTGTGACCGGGTCGGGTGCTCCCACAGCGGCCGGACCAGCTCGAACGTCTCCCCGCCGTCCTCGGAGCGGAACAGCGCGGCGGGCTCGGTGCCCGCGTACACCACGCCGGGCGCGGCCGGCCCGGCCGGATGCAGCTGCCACACCCGCTCCAGCGAAGCCCCGGTGTCCTTGGGGAACTTGACGGCCGGCTGCACCGGCTCCGTCCACGTCGCCCCCAGGTCGTCGGAGTGGAACACCGAAGGGCCCCAGTGGGAGCTGTCCCCGCCGACCAGCAGCCGGGGCGTGGTCCGGCGCATGTCGATGCCGATCGCGTACACGGCCTGCGCGTTGAAGTGCGGGCCCTCGAACTCCCATCGGCCGCCACGCCTGCGGCCGATGAACAGTCCCTTGCGGGTCCCTACGGTCAGTAGCACGTCGGTCATCGCCGACACCTCCTGGACGCCTTTGTCGCGGATAGGGGCCAGTGTGGACCCACCCACTGACAGTGACCCCCGGAGGCGGCGTTTCCCCAGGTCAGACGGAGCGGTGGTACTGATCGGGCACGTGCACGTCACCGCCGAGCTCACGGGCCGCGTGCCGCGCCCAGGACGGGTTGCGCAGCAGTTCGCGGCCCAGCAGCACCGCGTCCGCCTCGCCGTTGGCGACGATCTTCTCGGCCTGCTCCGCCTCGGTGATCAGCCCGACGGCGGCGACCGGCAGCCCGGTCTCCTCCTTCACCCGCGCCGCGAACGGCACCTGGTAGCCCGGGCCGACGGGGATGCGGACACGCGGCGCGTTGCCGCCGGTCGACACGTCGAGCAGGTCGACACCGTGCTCCTTGAGCAGTGCGGCGAACCGGACCGTGTCGTCGGCGGTCCAGGCCGCCGTCCCCTCCAGCCAGTCGGTGGCCGAGATCCGGAAGAACAGCGGCAGTTCCTCGGGCCACACCTCCCGGACCGCGTCGACGACCTCCAGGGCGAAGCGCGTACGGTTCTCGAAGGAGCCGCCGTACTCGTCGGTGCGGTGATTGCTGTGCGGGGAGAGGAACTCGCCGATCAGGTAACCGTGCGCCCCGTGGACCTCGACGACCTGGAAGCCCGCGTCCAGCGCGCGCCGGGCCGCGGCCGCGAACTGCCCGGGGATCTCGCGGATCTGCTCCTTGGTCAGCTCGTCCGGCACCGGATGACCGTCGTCGAAGGGCACCGGGCTCGGGGCCACCGGCTGCCAGCCGTGCGCCTCGGCGCCCACGGGGGCGCCGCCCTTCCAGGGCTGGTCGGTCGACGCCTTGCGCCCGGCATGGCCGATCTGGATGCCGGGGACGGTGCCCTGGCCCTTGAGGAAGCCGACGATCCGGCGCAGCGCCTCGACCTGGGTGTCGTTCCAGATGCCGAGGTCGTACGGGCTGATCCGACCCTCCGGTGACACCGCGGTCGCCTCCAGCAGGATCAGGCCGGTGCCGCCGGCGGCGCGCGCCGCGTAGTGGGCGAAGTGCCAGTCGTTCGCCACACCCGCGTTCGGTCCGAAGGCCTCGGCGCTGTACTGGCACATCGGTGCCATCCAGACGCGGTTGGGGATGGTCAGCGACCGCAGGGTGCGGGGCTCGAACAGTGCGCTCACGGCGGACTCCATTCAGGGCGGGACCGGTGTACGGCTCGTACGATACCCATCGTAGTACGGCGCCTGTCAAACTACGAGGGCTCTCGTACAATGGAGGTACCCGACGAAACTGGAGCCGCCGTGACCACCGCGACCAGCCCGCGCGAACTCGCGCACCCCGCGCGCGACGAGATCCGCCTCGAAGGCGTGCTCCACGCACTTTCCGACCCCATGCGGCTGCGCGTCGTCCGAGAACTGGCGGCCGCCGGCTCGGAGGTGGCCTGCTCGTACATCGAGCTGCCGGTCACCAAGTCGACCACCACGCACCACTTCCGCGTCCTGCGCGAGAGCGGCGTCATCCGCCAGACCTACCGCGGCACGGCCAAGATGAACGGCCTGCGCCGCGACGACCTGGAAGCGCTCTTCCCGGGGCTCCTGGACACCGTCCTGTCCGCCGCCGAGAGCCAGGCCGCCCGCCTGGGCACCACGCAGCCGTAGTAAGGCCGCCGGGCCGTGCACCCGGATCCGCCGCGTCGGCGGCGCACGGCGGGCGTGACCCGCGAGCCGCCCGGACGCCGCGAACCGGGCGCGCGCGACAGTGCCCGCCTCAGGACTGTCCGGCGGCAGTCAGCAGGCCCTGCCAGTCGGGGATCTTGACCGAGCCGCGGCCCAGGGCGCGGCCGAGGGCCGCCTCCGCCTGTTCGATGGACAGCCAGCCGGGCCACTCCACCGGCCGGTGACCCCACGCGCGCAGGGTGGCCAGCGGGTCGTCGGCCACCGCTCGCCGGGCCAGGGCCGGGGCGTCCGCCAGCAGCGAGCCGGCCGTCTCCTTGGCGCACGGCCGGTTGGTGCCGATCACGCCGGTGGGGCCGCGCTTGATCCACCCTGCGACGTACTCGCCCGCCGACGGCACCCCGTCCCGCAGCACCCGCCCCGCCGCGTGCGGCACCGTCCCGCGCGACTCGTCGAACGGCAGCCCCGGCAGCGGAACGCCCCGGTACCCGACCGCCCGCAGCACCAGCTGCGCCTCGATGTCCTCGTACGCACCGGTCCCGCGCACCCCGCCCGCACCGTCCGGAACGGTGCGCTCGAAACGTACTCCGGCCGCCCTGCCGCCCTGCTCCAGCACCTCCACCGGCCGCAGGAAGAACCGCACCCGGATGACCCGTTCCCGCGGCTCCCAGCCGGTGCCGTCCGCCCAGGCGCGCACCACCTCCACGTTGCGCCGGTTGACCGCCGGGAGCCCCGCCGGATCCGCGTACGCCGGGTCGAGCGCCAGGTCCGACGGCTCCACCTCGACCCGCGCCTGGGGCATCGCGCCCAGTTCGCGCAGCTCCTTGGTGGTGAACTTCGCTTGGGACGGGCCCCGCCGGCCCACCATGTGCACCTCCCGCACCCGGCTCGCGGCCAGCGCGCCCAGCGCCGTCTCCGGTACGTCGGTGGGGTGCAGCTCGTCGTGGCCGCGCGCCAGGATCCGGGCGACGTCGACGGCCACGTTGCCGACACCGATGACCACCGCCGACCGTGCACCCAGGACGAAACCGTCGACGGCGGCGTCCGGGTGGGCGCTGTACCAGGAGACGAAGTCGGTGGCCGAGCAGCTGCCGGGCAGGTCCTCGCCAGGTACGCCGAGGCGTCGGTCCCGCGCCGCGCCCACGCAGTAGACCACCGCGTGGTACAGCTCCAGCAGCCGCTGGGGCGTCAGCCCGTGCGTGCCGACCTCGACATTGCCGACGAACCCGACGCGCTCGTGCTCCAGGACCGTGCGGAGGTTGTTCTGCAGGGACTTGATCTTCTCGTGGTCCGGGGCGACCCCGTAGCGGACGAGCCCGTACGGGCACGGCAGCCGGTCCAGGACGTGCACGCGCACATCAGGCACCGCGGTCTGCTCGACGAGGGACTGGGCGGTGTAGACCCCGCTGGGCCCGGAACCGACGACGGCGACACGAAGCACGGCTGCGCTCCTTCCCGCAGGGACTCCCAGCATCGCACCGCCGCGCCGCGTGCGGGAGGTGTGTGCGCGGACACGCGCCGACAAGGGCGTCACGTGCGCGTGCCGTGGCAAAGCAGGTGAGTCGGATGACTTTGGTGCCGGATATGCAGGATCACCCATTTTTGTCGTAATTGATGATCTTATCGGCCGCATGGGTGCACGGCCACCGGTGTCCGACGTCCGCCCGCTTTCCCGGACGGGGTCGGAATCGACGTCCTGGCGACGATCCGCCCGCCGCGCGACACGGACGACGGTGACGACCTGCCGGAGGCCGTACCGCCCGCTGACACCGCCCCGCGGCCCCGCCGCGCCGGGCGAGACGGTCGCGCCCAGGAGGCCCGCCCACCCCGAGGTGCCCCGGGCGAGCAGCGGGCGCCGGGCGGTCGCCGAGGTGGCCCGCCGGGTCGGCGCCGGCGACCTGCCGTCGGCCATCCGTCAGGGCATGGACGGCATCTGGCTGGCA